>NZNP01000123.1 GCA_002694945.1 Gammaproteobacteria bacterium | reverse complement strand
ATGAGGGCACATTATATTGAGGTTGCCCACGAAGAAAATAGACGCTCATTGCTCGAAGCAGAAGCGCACGCAATACATCAAGAGGACGCTTTAGCCTGCCAGGCGATCGCCAATGCTGGTTATCCGCTCGTTCAGTCAAATCCTCGTGTATTGACTCACTGTAATGCTGGCAGTCTTGCGGTTTCGGAAATGGGAACAGCGCTGGCACCCATATACAAGGCTCATGAGAAAAAAATTAAGGTCCATGTGTATGTTGATGAGACTAGACCATTGCTTCAGGGCGCTCGATTGACGGCTTATGAGTTATACCGAAACGGAGTGGACTGCACATTGATTTCGGACAATATGGCCGCGCACATCATGTCGGAGGGCGATGTAGATATGGTCCTCGTGGGAGCAGATCGTATTGCGTCTAATGGCGATACTGCGAATAAAATTGGGACGCTTAATCTGGCTATACTTTGTCAGTACTTTTCGATTCCTTTTTATGTTGCCGCTCCTAGTTCGACGATCGATATTAGTACACCTCAGGGTTGTGATATCGTGATTGAAGAACGTGATCCGAGGGAAGTGAAAGAGATCGCCGGTGAGCTTGTTGCACCTATTCAGGTAAATGCTAGATCGCCTGCTTTTGATGTCACGCCAAATAAATTAATTG
This sequence comes from Gammaproteobacteria bacterium, assembly GCA_002694945.1. GTDB lineage: Bacteria > Pseudomonadota > Gammaproteobacteria > Pseudomonadales > Azotimanducaceae > UBA9659. The sequence goes on along the minus strand of NZNP01000123.1, from coordinate 16,022 downwards.
CTGGAATAATCACAGAGCAGGGAATATTGCGAGCTCCATTTGATCTTTCCATAGGAGCTATTTTCGATCTGCCGTAAAATAAGAGTTGGTCCTCAATTGAATGAGGTCTTATGTTTATTGCTTTTTCCATAGGTTCCAGGTGTCCTCAAATAAGACGATGGAGTTGCCGTGAAAAGATCTGAAGCAAAATGGATAAAGGCGATAATAGAACCAATAGAACGGTACAAATAGGTGGTATATGTTAGATAACAAACCCTTAATTGTTGCAATTAGTGTGGCTGTGTTGGCGCTCTTGGGTATAACTGGATACTTCGTGTTGTTTGGAGAGAACTCGGACCCTAAAAAAAATCAGCAGGAAATTTCTATTCCCCCGGCCGTTCCAGATCCAAAACCAGAATTGGAATCAACGTCAGAGCCTGCGCCTATTCAGACAATAGAGTCGATTTCGGCAGACGATGAATTGTTGGCATCGGAAAAAGAGCCTCAGGAGAAAATATTCACATTACCTCATCTGGATGAGAGTGATCAGTTAGTCCGAGACGGTGTGATTGCACTGTCTCGGCATGAAGCGATCAACGCTTGGCTTGCGCCTAACGAACTTGTTCGTAAATTTGTAGCTGTTGTAGACAACATTGCTCGTGGGCAGATTGCTCGCGAACCGATCGGGTATCTAGCTCCGGAGGGCTCTTTTTTGGTCGTCCCGATAGATGATCAGAGTTATACACTTGATCCGGTCTCATATCGTCGCTTCGATGTTTTCACGGAAATTGTGATTTCCTATGACACTCGCCGTTCAGTTGAGTTGCTCGAATTCTTAAACCCGCTTTTCCAAAAAGCCTATGGTGAGCTTGGCTATGGGGAAGCTGCTTTTGATGACGTTTTAATTACAGCATTGGATAATTTGCTTGAAACCCCTGTTTTGGAGGCTCCCATCCGGCTCAAGCGACCTGTTGTAATGTTTGAATTTGAGGACCCTGATCTCGAAAGCTTGAATCCGGTGCAGAAACAGCTCATAAGAATGGGCCCGCGCAATACTAGGCTGCTGCAGATGAAAATTCGGGAATTCCTTGCAGAATTCCGTGCTGTTCCTTAACACTGAAAATATAGCGTAACCTTTATTTTGCTGAAGGCAATAGTTCGATACACTCTGGGTCTAGATGGCGCGCGTAAGGTAAGCTTAGATAGTTTTAACTCAATCAATCAAGATAAGTAGAGGGATAGGAATGAGGTACGAATCACCCACAACCACGAAGGAAGCTGTGGCTCTCCTGTCAGGAGAAAAGGGCAGTGCTCATATTCTCGCTGGTGGCACTGATCTTATGGTCAGGCTACGCATGGATATGATCGAACCAGATCTAATGGTTGACATCAAGCGTATTCCTGCGATGCGGGACATTCAGAAAACAGCGAGCGGTTTTAAAATCGGTGCTGCCGTTTCTGGGGCTGAAATGGCAGAAAATAAAGCGTTGATCAAAGCCTGGCCTGGGGTCGTTGAGGCCGCTAACTTGATTGGGTCCGATCAAATTCAGAGTCGTTGCACCATGGTCGGTAACCTTTGCAATGCTTCGCCCGCAGCTGATAGCGTGCCGGCGATGGTGGCCGCTGGCGCCAAAGCTGTGGTTGTCGGTGCCAAGCGTCGAACCGTTGCTGTAGAAAATATTGTGACAGGGCCAGGTTCACTTTCGCTGGCGAAAGGCGAGATCATTGAGTCAATCACGTTGCCGAAAGGCGGTGCTAATGTTGGTGATGCTTACCTTCGTTTCATTCCGAGAACAGAGATGGATATTGCGGTGGTTGGAGTCGGGATATGCCTTACTCTGTCAAAGGGGGTTATTGCCANCGCTAANGTTGCCCTGGGTGCTGTTGCTCCGACGGTTGTTGTCGTGCCAGAGGGCGCAAAAGCAATCATCGGGACTAAATTGGATGACTCGGCGCTTGAGAAACTAGCTGCTGCGTGTTCCGCAGCCTGTAACCCGATAGACGACAAACGCGGTACTGTCGAATATCGAACACGCGTGGCCGGAGTTCTAGCTACACGAGCCGCGAAAATAGCTTACGAACGAGCAGGAGGAAAGTAATGGCGAGTCAACTTGTTTCAACAACGGTCAATGGAGATGTAGTCCAATTTGCTTGCCCGACAGATGAATCTTTGCTCAATGTCCTTCGCGATAATCTCGGTCTTACAGGTGCCAAGGAAGGCTGCGGTACAGGCGATTGCGGTGCGTGCAGCGTTACNATGGANGGGNGACTAGTNTGCTCTTGCTTAGTTCTTGGCGTNGAAGCTGAGGGGCGNGAAATTACNACGATAGAAGGCATGTCNGANGGTCANAATNTNCATCCTTTGCAGCAGCAGTTCATCGATAATGCTGCTCTNCAGTGTGGNATNTGCACCCCNGGGTTNCTCGTTTCNGCAAAAGCNCTTCTCGATCGAAATATTGANCCNACTGAAGAAGAAATTCGATACGCATTAGCCGGCAATCTGTGTCGNTGTACTGGATACGACAAAATAGTTCGAGCAGTCCAGGCAGCGGCTAAAGATCTTCAGAAAGCTAAGAAGAAAAAGTAATCAGGAGTACGAGTCATGAAACATGATCAGAGTTATGTAGAAAAAGATTTNACGGTCATCGGAACTCGAGTACCGCGTCCAGATGGTGTTGANAAGGTGACGGGTCGAGCTAAGTACGGTGCAGACGCTTACGCGCCAGGCCAATTGGTTGGTTTAGTTTTACGTTCGCCCCATGCACANGCTCGCATAAAGTCAATTAACACGTCCAAAGCTGAGAAGGTCCCGGGNGTAAAAGCGATTTTGACCGCAGAGGACCTGCCGGATCTAACCGGTGGACGAGAGCTAGATACTCTTGAGAATTGTATGGCAAGGGACCGCGTGCTCTATGACGGTCACGCAGTCGCCGCTGTTGCTGCTATAGACAAAGCCGCGGCAAAACAGGCGCTTAANCTCATAAAAGTGAGCTACGAAAAGTTGCCACACGTCACTGACGTTGATGAGGCCCTGAAGCCAGATGCACCCGTGGTTCAGCCGCGGCACTCGAAGGAAGGGCAACCAGCAAATCAGACAGCTCGGATGGAGTTTGGGCATGGTGATGTNGATGAGGGTTTGAAGGAAGCTGATGTGGTAGTGGAAAAGAGCTTCAAGACTGGCCAGACTCACCAGGGCTATATTGAGCCTCATGCTTGTCTGGCAAGTGTTAGCCCTGATGGCTCAGGTGAGCTTTGGGTTACGACCCAGGGGCACTTTACATACCGTAACGTATGTGCGTCATTGCTGGGCATGGATATCGCGAAACTTAAAGTTACCTCCTCGGAAATCGGCGGTGGTTTTGGCGGNAAGACCCATGTGTGGATAGAGCCTCTCGCGCTGGCACTTTCCAGGAAAGCTAACCGACCGGTAAAGATGGTTATGAGCAGAGAAGAGGTCTTTAAGGCTTCTGGACCTACCTGTTCTTCGTCGATGGATGTTCGTATTGGCGCTCGAAAGGATGGAACCATAACCTCCGCACGTATCGAGTGCCGTTACAACGCGGGCGCGTTTCCCGGTATGTGGGGTATGCTTGGAGGTATGACCGCNTGGGCCTGTTACGATCTGCCGAATTGTAAATCGATAGGTATTGATGTTGTCACAAACAGACCGAAAGTTGCGGCTTATNGAGCACCNTCGGCGCCAATGATGGCCTTTGGTGTCGAAAGTACACTGGATATCCTGGCCGCTAAGCTTGGAATGGACTCCGTCCAATTGCGTTTGAAAAACGTGGCCCGAGAAGGTACACGTGCATCCTATGGACCAACCTACGGGCCCATTGGTATAGAGCCGACCTTGGAAGCTGTCCGAGACCATCCTCATATGAAGGCTAAATTGAAGAAAAATCAGGGACGTGGAATGGCTTGTGGGTTCTGGTTTAACATTGGTGGTCAGACCTGTGTTGATTTGAACATTGGTGTNGATGGAACTGTGAGCCTGTCTCAGGGTACGGTCGATGTCGGTGGCGCGCGAGCNTCTATGGGCTTAATCGCGGCAGAAGAACTCGGCATTCCTTATGATCAAGTGAAAACCAACGTTGCTGATACGGCTTCATTGGGGCANACCGATACAACGGAAGGGAGTCGTGGAACCTTTTCTTCGGGTATGGCAACGATTTTCGCTGCTCGCGAAGCGATTGAAGTTCTNAAAGAACGTGCTGCAAAAATGATGGATGTTCCCGTAGAAGACATCGTTTGGGAAAACGGTGAAGCGAGAGCAGCCGGTGATGAACATAGCAATCTACCGCCGCTGTCGTTGAAGGAGATTGCAGCGAAATCACCTCAAACTGGTGGTCCAATCGCCGGCCACAACGAAGTTACGGCGGATGGTGCNGGCGTTTCCTTTGCTTCGCACATTGTTGACGTCGAAGTGGATCCGGAAACAGGTGCAACTAAAATTCTTCGTTACACAGTTGTGCAGGATGCCGGTAAGGCGATCCATCCTGACTATGTTGAGGGACAGATGCAGGGCGCCGCGGCGCAGGGTATCGGTTGGGCGTTGAACGAAGAGTACATCTACGGCGCCGACGGATTGCTACAGAATCCTGGTTTTCTAGATTATAGAATCCCGGTTTGCTCTGATTTGCCCATGCTGGATGCTCATATCTTGGAGATACCGAATCCGAATCACCCCTATGGTATTCGTGGTGTTGGCGAAACATCTATCGTGCCGCCCCTTGCTGCCATTGGTAATGCCGTATCAAATGCTGTGGGTGTAAGGATGGACGCGACGCCTATGTCGCCGCCAAGGATTTTGGCTGCGATGGACGCTGAAACTGCATAAAGAGGGTGGATGTCAGTCTTACAGGACCTCTAAGATCGGCTGCCGGTGAGGCGGCAAGCATTGCCATTAAAGCNGAAAGCATANGGCAGCTGCTGAGGAAACTGGAAGAGCAATACCCTGCGATGAAAGAACACCTCGACCAGGGTATTGCAGTATCAATTAATGGAACAATGTATCGTGACGATGGAGATGTTCCCATACCTCCNAATGCGGAAGTTGTACTGTTACCAAGAATCCAGGGCGGATAGTNGGCAGGAATNGGCTGAATGGCAGATAAGCCTCTTTCTGGCTANAGAGTTTTAGATCTTACTATTGCCCGTGCCGGACCTACGGCCGTGCGACTCTTAGCCGACTGGGGCGCAGAAGTAATTCGTATCGAAGCTCCCAGTGGGTCGGGCGATTTCACTGGAGACAGTAATAATCCTGACTCGCAGAACCTGCATAGGAATAAGCGCGGTCTTTCTATCAATCTNAAGTCTCAAGANGGCTTGAGATTGTTTATGCAACTAGTTGAAAAATCAGACATTGTTGTAGAGAACTTTAGGAAAGACGTGAAGTATCGGTTGGGAATTGATTACGATTCAGTTAAACGAATAAACCCTCGCATCATCTATGGCAGTATTTCCGGTTATGGTCAATCNGGCCCCTACAGTGACAGGCCTGCCGTNGATCAGGTTATTCAAGGTATGAGCGGTCTAATGTCTATAACGGGCGAGCCAGGCGAAGGCCCCATGCGAGTAGGAGTCGCTATCAGCGACACCTCTGCAGGTATGTTTTTAGGCCAGGGCATACTACTAGCACTTTTGCAGCGCGAAAAAACAGGGGAAGGGCAATGGGTGCACACTTCTCTGTTGGAAGCGATGTTGGCAAAACTAGATTTTCAGGGCGCACGTTACACTATGAATGGCGAGGTTCCATCGCAGGAAGGNAATAATCACCCNACAAACGCGCCTATGGGGCTTTTTGAAACATCCGATGGTTTGGTGAATTTGGCGGCAAGCACAGGAAAAATGTTCAATGCTTTTGCGACAGCTGTTGGCCATCCTGAATTAGCAAAGGATGAGCGATTCAGGTCGGCAAAGCTGCGTTATAAGAATCGTAAAGCACTATGGAANGCAGTGAACGCAATTACCCGGCAGATTGCTACTGCAGAGCTGGTGAATCTTGCCAATGAAGCTGGTTGTCCNTGTGGACCGGTACACAGTATTGATCAGGCTTTTGATGATCCTCAGGTTAGGGCTCTTAAGATGACGAAACCGGCACCCCACGTCGAAAGAGGTAAGATTGATCTGGTTCGTTCACCTATCAACTTATCCGCTGTGCCTCAGGATAGTGAATTTGATCGGTCTGCGCCTTTGGTGGGCGAACATTCAGATGAGATATTAAAAGACTTGGGCTTTGAGTNGGCGGAAATAAGAGCGCTACGTGAAGCAGGCGCAATATAAGGGGAGCAATTTGGAACTTGAAACAGACAAGATATTGGCTGAAATCGATAGCGGTATTGGCTGGGTGACGTTTAACAATCCAGAACGTCGAAACGCAATTTCGTTGGAAATGTGGGATGGGCTCGCCGTTATTTTGGAGTCCTTCCAATNTGATGAAGATGTCCGTGTGGTCGTACTCAAAGGTGCTGGGGAACAGGCTTTTGTGTCGGGTGCAGACATATCAGAGTTTGATACTAAACGATCCACTGCGGTGCAAAAAGAGACCTACGGTAAGACGATGTCAGCAGCGAACCGCTGGTTGGCGAGAATCGATAAGCCTATGATTGCCATGATTCAGGGTTATTGTATTGGAGGTGGCTTAGCTACGGCATTGAGTGCTGATATCCGATTTGCGACACCAGACTCTACGTTTGGAATTCCTGCGGCGAAGTTGGGGCTGGGGTATGAGTACGAGGGCCTCGTAAGATTGTCACAACTCGTGGGTCCGGCAAAGGCTAAAGATATCATGTTTAGTGCCAGATTTATGAATGCTGACGAGGCGCTGGGTATGGGACTTATTAATAAGATTTATGCGTATAGCGATCTCGAAAAAGAGGTGAGAAACTATGCCGAGCTGATTGCAGGAAACGCGCCTTTGACTATTAGGGCCGCCAAAGCGGCTATTAACGAAAGCCAAAAAGATCCGGAGCAAAGAGACTTATCCATTATTAGACAGATGATTGATGCATGTTTCGATAGCGAGGATTACAAAGAGGGGCGTTTAGCATTTAGAGAGAAACGTAAACCGGTTTTCAGAGGGGAGTAGTTATAAAGAGGAGTAATGTATTCTCCTTATTCCTATCGAAATCTCAGGACTATATCAGGCGTTCGTGAATTATCGGTGTCTCCCACTACCTCTCTGTTTGTTTAAGTGAAATAAGGACTCATCCTAGCCATAGCTCAGCTATCTCTCTGACAAAGCGGCGGCTTGCGCTCTTCTTAGTGGCTTAAGTATGTAATCCATAACGGTTTTTTGACCAGTCATGATGTCTACGGTCGCGACCATTCCAGGGATTATTGGTAATGGATTTTCGTCAGTGCCCAAGTGATTTTTGTTTGTCCTAACTTGTATTTTGAAAAAATGCTCTCCTCGTTCGTCAATGATTGAGTCTGCACTGATCAGTTCAAGCACTGCATCGAGACCGCCGTAGATAGAAAAATCGTAGGCAGTTAACTTGACAGTCGCTTTTTGTCCTGGATGAATAAAGGCTATATCTGATGGTCTTATTCTAGCCTCGATAAGCAACGTGTCATTAGTCGGAACAATTTCAATTAGATCCATGCCTGGTTGAATCACGGCGCCGACTGTATTGACTAAAACTTGATTGACGGTTCCATCTACGGGTGATCGGACTGCGGTACGCTGGACTCTGTCTTCTAGGGCGATGTTAGATATTTGTAAGCGGCTCAATTCAGTTTTAGCATCGTTCAACTCAGCTTGAGATGCGCTTATAAACTGTTGTTGCTTTTCTTGAATCTTTCGGTCTGCTTCAGCAACTGCAGCCACCGCCGCGGGAATAGCTAACCGAGTTTCTTCCAATTGGCCCAAGGTTTCGTTAACAGCTGCTTGTAATCGCAGTAATTCAACTTGTGAGACGGCTCCTTTTTCGACCAGTGGTTGCGTAAGAGTCAACTCTTGTTTAGCTAATTCCGCGTTTCTTGAAAGCGTGTTCTGAGTAGCATGGAGTTCAGCTAGGCCTTGTTTATACTGGGTGAGCTGTTGTTTTAGTATGTCTTTTGCTGAGTTCAGTTCATTGCCCCGGGATTTGTACAGTAAGATTTCATCTTTGAGAATCATTTCATGCTCGAGGGGAAAATCAGCAATCGTTTCGAAGGGCTTGCCTGAAATTTCAGCTTCTAATCTTGCGATTCGAGCTTCGAGTGCGTGTGTGGTCAATTTGCCCTCCCGAAAAGACGAGGCGAATCGAGTGTCGTCTAAAAGCAGCAGTTTTTGGGACTTTCCTACTTTGTCGCCTGCTTTGACGAGAACTTTGGTGAGAATTCCGCCTTCAAGGTTCTGGACTATCTGTATTTGACTTGAGGGGATAACGCGCCCGTTTGCTCGCGAAATTTCGTCGAGCTTCGCGATATTCGCCCAAGTGATGGCAATTATTATGAATGCGGTTGTGCACCATAAGATTGCGTGGCTCGTCAAAGGTAAATTTTCAACTTCTGCCGCGTAGGTATCGGGCATAAAGCGCAGATCTGTCCTATGTCCGCTCATGTTTTGCTACCTGAAAGGAGATCCAAAACCTCTTGGCGTGGTCCGTCAGCAACTAATTTGCCTTCATTTAAAACGATCAGCCGATCGATCAGATCCAGCATCGATGATTTATGAGTGTTTAAAAGAACAGTTTTGTCGTCAGCGTAGTTTGCGAACTCGATTTTGAAATGTTGTTCGCTAGTGTTGTCCATAGCTGCCGTTGGTTCATCGAGCAGAATGATTGGGGAGCCAGTTATAATCGCTCTTGCTATGGCGATGCCCTGCCGCTGACCACCAGACAAAAATTTGCCACGCTCACCGACGTTCAAATCAAAGCCTTTGGGATGTTGATTGAAGTGCTCAAGAATGCCTGCGATGCGAGCTGCATCAAGGACTGCCTGATCGTCCACAAGGGACGACCCCAGAACAATATTTTCTCGTACCGAACCATTAAATAGCGATATATCTTGAGATACTTGGCTTATATTGCGTCGAAGGTCGGTTGGATCGATCTGATTTATATCCGTCCCGTCGATGAGGATCGCTCCAGAGGAAGGGGTATAAAAGTTCAGGAGTAACCTTTGTAAGGTTGATTTGCCCGACCCCATGCGTCCGATGATGCCGACTTTCTCGCCTGGATTGACCTGGAAAGAGACCTTGTCGAGAGCAGGCAGCTTTTGTTCTTTGTATGTAAAGGTGACATCCCTGAATTGTATAAAACCATCTATGTTGGGACGATGTAGAAATTTCTTGTCAGCTGGTCTCTCCACCGGGAGGTGCATGATGTTATCAACTGCCTCGAATGCAGCCAGCGAGTAGTGATACTTTGTTAGGATGGTTGTGACCTGCCCCATGGGAGCCAGGCATCGGCCAGTCAATATTGTGCATGCAATGAGGCCACCGACGGACAGATTGCCATCAGCTATCGCGTATACACCCAAAGTGACAACAGCGACCGTAGAAATCTGTTGTATAAACTGAGCGAGGTTTAGCATGACTAGTGAAAGAAAACGTGAACGTAGGCCCAGTTTCGCGAGTGTTGAGTTGAATTCTTCCCAACGTTTCTGCATTCCGCCTTCTGCTCGATTGCCTTTAATGGTGTCTAAAGCAGATAAAACTTCGATAAGCATTGCATGTTTTGCTGCTCCGTCCCTAAAGGTCTGACTAATAACCTCTTGCAATGGTTTTTGAAATAGATAGCCTGATATCAAAATAATAGGTATAGCCACCGCCGGTACTAGAGCTAGATCATCGCCAATGAAATAGATCAGCAGTAAGAATAAAACCACAAAAGGTAGATCAATCAGTGCAATGAGGGTCGTCGAAGTGAAAAAGTCGCGAAAAGAATCAAATTCTTGTAGATTGTTCGCGAATGAGCCGACGCGCTCGGGATGGTCTTTCATTTTGATATCTAAGACGCGAGAAAATGTTTGAGCAGATAGCATGATGTCGGCTCGTTTACTGGCCGCGTCAATGAAATAGCCTCGTAATGATTTCATGACAAAATCGAAAATAAAGATGACCACAACTCCTGACGTAAGAACCCATAGAGTCTCTATTGCTTGGTTGGGAACGACTCGATCATAGACATTCATTATGAAAAGGGGCGTCACTAATGCAAACAGATTGATAAGCAAAGAAGAGGCTAAGACCTCGGAATAGATTCCTTTTGATTTCTTGATCGTATCCCAAAACCAATCTTTGCTTGTTAGTGCCGTTTTTTTCTCTTCAGTCAGTTTCAAAAAGTAGCAATTGCCGGTATATTGATTCGATAACGCCTCTAGACTGAGTTCATTTATTTCTTCCGGACTTTCAGGAGAGATAATCCTGCAGAGATCTGTTTCCTTAGCGATCAGAATGCCTACCTGCCCATCGTTAAGTTCCAGGACCACAGGTAGAAGTAGATGGTTTATGTCAGCCAGTGAACGATCAACGTAATCAGCGATAAATCCAGCAGCTGAGGCGGCCCGTAGAAAAAGGGTTGATGTCAGCACTCCGTTTTCTAAAGGTAATCCTGCTATTAGGCTCTCGGCGCTCTGAGGTTTGTGGTGGAGCTTGGTCATTACTACCAGTGCTGCGAGCAGAGGGTCATGTTTTTGGCTGGATTCTATTGATTGATTCTGCATCTATTGAGTATAGCACCCAAGGAACTGCTGCCCGACTACCCTATCAATGACTGCAACAAATAAGCTATGTCGTGCCACTGATTTCAAACTGACTGAATCGACGATGTTTCTTTTTTTGTCCGATCGCTATTGGGGTTTTTTAAAGAACGGGTGAATCAGTTTTTTGCAAGATACTAACGCTGCAAAAATTTGCCACACTGATCAAGTCTAAGTATAGGAGGTTGTCGCTTGATCTTGGAAGAAATGGTTTTTTAGCTAGGCTGGTGTTAGGTATGATGCCCGGGTTCTGCGTTATAGTAACCAGAGATATCTCCTTACGTTATTAATATGTTGTTTGGTTTTTTTGATCATCTTCGTCGTTATCAGATTCCAGTATCGCTTAGAGAGTTTATTGATCTATTGACCTTGTTGCGCAGAAATCTAGTGTTTGCAGACCAGGATGACTTTTATTTCATGAGTCGCATGGTTCTTGTTAAAGACGAAAAATTTTACGATAGGTTCGATCGCGCTTTCTCCTCCTACTTCGATGGTATCGACCGATGGGTTGGAATGTTTGAAGACGATGACTCGGTAATCAAGCGGGAAATTAATAGATATCTTCCGCCAGACGATGAGTCTCGACAGTTGCTAGATGATTACCAGTCCGGTGTGAAGTCGATGCGCGAGGCGCTCATTAATGAAGCCTTAAATCCAGGCGAAGGCGAAGGAGAAGGCGAAGGAGAAGGCGAAGGAGAAGGCGAAGGCGAAGGCGAAGGCGAAGGAGAGGCTGGAAAGGAGGGTTCCGGTGAGGAAGGTGAATCTGGAGAAGGCTCTTCTGAGAGGGGTGAAGAAGGATCGCGCGATCAAGATGCTGGTGAAAGAAGGCGAAGGGCTACTAAAGTTTGGCTGGACCGAGAATTCGCAGACTATGATCCAGATGTTGAATTAGGGACGCGGAACTTAAAGATATCACTAAGAAGGCTTCGTCGTTGGGCTAGGGAAGCGGCGAATCTAGAATTGGACCTGACCGGCACGATAAATTCCACGGCAAAAAATGCTGGTCTACTGAATATCGTGGAAATTCCAGAGCGACGTAATGCTGTCAAAGTACTTATGCTCTATGACGTTGGTGGGTCTATGGATCAGCATATCGAGTTATGCTCGCAGTTATTCTCCGCTGCTCGTACAGAGTTTAAATACCTTGATGCTTATTATTTCCACAACTTTCTCTATGAAGGCGTTTGGGACAATAACGAGCGACGTTTTCAGGATCGTGTCTCTACTTGGCAGTTAGTGAACAAGTATCCATCTGACTATAAATTAATCATTGTTGGTGATGCTGAAATGGGGCAATGGGAAATTACTGAAAAAGGCGGCAGTGTCGAGCACTTTAATGCTGAACCAGGCGAAGTCTGGCTCAAACGCTTGTGCGATCATTTTCGTTCTGTAGTTTGGCTTAACCCAGTTTCAGAGAAACGTTGGTCAGATTCGTTTTCCATTCAAATGATTAGCAAGAGGGTTGAAAATAGGATGTTTTTCCTTAGTGACAATGGAATTGAATCAGCCATGAGAAGTCTGATGCGCTGAATGCCCCAATCAAGGTAAATGCTATCACCAATCATTTAAATACTTGGTTCTGTGGATTTATCTCGAACAAGTAATCCGCCTCTTCCAATATTTCCTGCTTATGCAAGAGGGAAACACTGTTAGGGGGTTCTCCAGCTGGTATCGAAGACTGCTACAAGTCGAATATTAGTCAGGTAAGCCCAAAACTCTCTTGGCAATAATATTTAGCTGCACTTCTGAGGTTCCACCCTCAATAGAATTAGCCTTTGAGCGCAACCACTCCCTTGTTGCTGATAGCTCTCTTTCTTCAAAACCATCTCCTTCCCAACCCATACTTTGACAACCCATAAAACTAAGGATGATCTCGAAGCGTGTTTTGTTTTGCTCGGTACCGTAATACTTGAACATTGAAGAAGCAGGTGATGGTGCCGATGTCGTTTTTGACTCCTGTGCCGCTCGGCGAAGCGTCAAAGAGAAAGCCTCACCATCCATTTTATGCTGGGTGATTGCGGTCCGGACATTCTGGTCCGCGATTTTTCCACTTGTTTCACCCAGATATTTTTTAGCCTGATTTTCCATGCTGTTGGTAGAGCTTTTACTTCTGGTACGCATGCCCATACCAGCCACCATGTTGCGCTCATGTTGCAGTAGTTGCTTGGCAATAGTCCATCCCTGATTTTCTTTTCCCATCAAATTCTCGCGAGGAACTCTGACGTCGTCGAAAAAAGTTTCACAAAATGGAGAAGCCCCACTGATTAACTGGATAGGTTTTGTTGTTACCCCTGCCGAGCTCATATCGAAAAGCAAGAAACTAATACCCTCATGCTTGGGCGATTCTGTATCGGTGCGAACCAAGCAGAAAATCCAGTCCGCGTGGTTAGCGTAGGACGTCCAAATCTTAGAGCCATTGACTATGTAGTCGTCACCATCGAGGGTAGCTCTGGTTTGCAGGCTAGCGAGGTCCGAGCCTGACCCGGGTTCGCTATAGCCCTGGCACCACCTAATTTCGCCACGGACAATCTTAGGAATGTGCTCCTGCTTTTGTTTTTCCGTGCCATATTCAAGCAAGACGGGGCCAAGCATACTGATACCGAATGAAACGAGAGCCGGCCTAGCGTTGATGCGGGCCAGCTCGCTTTGAAGAACTTGGTTTTCTTCAAAAGAAAGGCCTCCGCCGCCATATTCTTTGGGCCAAGTAGGGCAGGTCCATCCTTTGCTGCCCATGGCATTGAGCCAGGATTTGGCTTCCTCATTGGGAAAGACCGCCTTCCGCCCACCCCAAACAGTTTCATCCTCGGAACTAGGAGGGGTTCGCATGCTGGCGGGACAATTAGTCTCTAACCAGTCTCTAACTTCTTGTTGAAATGTTTCCATCGAAATCAATAGTCCTCAGGTTACTTGCCTTTTGGGTTGGTTAGCGAGGTAGGCCTCTATATTTTCTTTCATCTGTTCGATTAGCCGATTACGAGATTCTACAGCACCCCAAGCATTGTGTGGTGTTACTAGGAGGTTATCAAAATTAGTGATAAGTGATTCATCATTTTTTGGAGGTTCAATGTCCAGTACGTCAACAGCAGCACCTGCAATTTCTCCACTTTTTAGTGCAGCGAGAAGCGCACTGGAATCAACCAACCCGCCTCGCGCTGTATTGATCAAGAATGCGGACGGTTTCATTTTAGAAAGTACCGTTGGCCCAATCATGTGATAATTATCGTCTGTTAGAGGGCAATGCAGTGAAAGATAATCTGCATGAGCGATGACATCGTTAAACTCACGTCGACCAGGTCTGTTAGCCTCACCAGGCCTCTCGCTGACTATGACATCAAGTCCTAAGCCTTTACTTGCTTCTGCGACAGCACGACCCAATTCGCCGAAGCCTATGATACCCAGTTTCTTTCCTGATACCTCCTGTATGGGATGTTGCAAAAGGCAAAAAACATTTGAGTGTTGCCAGACACCTCTGCGGACGTCTCCCAAATAGGCCGGCAGATTCGTTGACAATGCTAGAATGAGGGTTATGGTATGTTGCACTACCGACGGTGTGGCATACGCAACTGCGTTGCTTACGGTAATCCCTTGCTTTTTTGTGAAGTTCAAATCGACGTTGTTTGTGCCCGTAGCCATAACGCTGATGAATTGAACTTTTGACTGTTTAAGATTCGATTCAGTCAAAGGTATCTTGTTGCTAAGTACGATCTGGGCGTCAGCTATCCTTGAAGAGGTTTCCGAAGGCAAGGTGGATTCATATATTTGCCAGTCGTCTAGCAGCTCTGTTATGGGCGATAGGTCGACATCTTTGCCGACGCTGTCTGCATCAAGTATAACACCGCGCACAGTGGTAAGCTCTATTGTTTAGTCCGTGGTAGCTTCATCCCAGGCCGCTATGCGATCTGCATGGGCGTGGAGAAGTTCGGCCGTGTCACCGGCTACGGTGATTGACATTATACTATCGCCTTGCTCGATAGAGTCGACGACTTTCTGGTCCTCTGCGGAGTCAACCGCGCCAAAAATACTATGAGCTCCGTCGAGATGAGGTGTAGGCACATGGGTTATAAAGAATTGGCTGCCGTTCGTTCCTGGGCCTGCGTTTGCCATCGATAGTTTTCCAGGACTGTCATGCTTAAGTTCGGCATCAAATTCATCTTCAAAACGATAACCTGGGCCACCTGTTCCCGTTCCAAGGGGGCAGCCGCCTTGAATCATGAAGCTCGCAATGACCCGATGGAAATTCAGATTATCGTAAAAATTCTTTTGCGCCAGGTTAATAAAACTGAGAACCGTAATCGGCGTTTTATCGGGGAAGAGAGTCAGATTGATTGTGCCCTTGCTGGTTTCGATTGTTGCGGTGATGTTCAATGTGATGTCCTTCTGTATAGTCTTATCGATTTGCTAGCGGGACGTAGTCCCTTTTGTGCTCGCCGAGGTAGAGTTGGCGAGGGCGAGCAATTTTATAGGGATTACCAATCATTTCATTCCAATGGCTTATCCAGCCTGGCATTCGACCGAGTGTAAATAACACGGTGAACATTGTCGTTGGAATATTCATCGCTTTCATTGTGATGCCTGAATAGAAATCTATATTGGGATAAAGGTTTCGTTCAATGAAGTACTCTTGTTCTCTCGCGAGCTTTTCTAGGTTTTTCGCAATTGCCAGCAAAGGATCGTTTTCTACACCTTGTTCCTCAAGAACGGCATGACAACTACTTTGCATGACTGTCGCGCGAGGATCTGAGTTTTTGTAAACCCGATGCCCGAAGCCCATAAGTTTGAAAGGATCTTCCTTGTCTTTTGCTTTGGCGACGTATTCCTCAATTCGAGAAACGTCACCTATCTCCATAAGCATATCCAGCACTGCTTCGTTTGCTCCACCGTGTGATGGTCCCCAGAGTGCCGCGATACCCGCGGAAATCGCTGCGAAAGGATTGCATTCGGTTGAGCCAGCCATTCTAACGGTTGATGTCGATGCATTCTGTTCATGATCAGCATGCAGGATAAATATTCTGTCTAGAGCATCAGCCAGAGTTTTGCTGACATTCGGGGTTTCACCGGCTTTACCAAAGCACATGTGAAGGAAGTTGCTAGCATAGTCTAGCCCAGGGTCCGGCTCGATAAAATCTTCACCGATGCTCTTCTTATAAGCCATGGCGGAGATTGTTGGAATTTTGGCGATCAATTGCATTGCTGCTTCGCGCCTATAAGCAGGGTCTGAAATGTCTAACTGGTCGTGAAACAACGAGGCTAAGCCTGCGACCGCAGCACCCACCATCGACATGGGATGGGAATTAGCTGTGAATCCGTTGAAAATTTGTTTGAAATGATCGCCAAGAGGCATTCGATCCTTAATG
>NZNP01000122.1 GCA_002694945.1 Gammaproteobacteria bacterium | reverse complement strand
ACCAGAACGGGCCCCTTTCGGACATATGGATGTAAAACTCAAGGGATGCCTCGGGGCGTCTTTGTGGCCTGATGAAAGATATATTATCCCCCTCTTGGATGTATAGCGCCCTCTCGGCTTTGGAGGCCCCGTGAATTGTGGCAATCATGTCTTTGCGCAACTCATCCCGACCAATGCCGAGTTCCTCGTCAAGTTCTGTATGCTCGAGAAGCTTCTTCGCGTCACTCTTAGCTTTCCAAGGCGTCAAACCATCCCATCCAGTTTCAGTGATGCGTCTATCGCCCTCTAGCATCTCTCTGTCTTTTTGGTGCCGCCTGACCAGCTTTGGATTCTTATCGAGCCATTCTTTTCGGTCTTCTATTTTTTTCCTGTCTTCCAGCTCCTCGAGCTTCGCCTCTGCCTCCTTGTTGGCCTTGGTCTCCTTCTCGATCCTTCTGTCGAGTTCCTCGATATCTAGAGTGAAGATGTCGCTTTTTTCGTACTCGTCCGATAATTCAGATTGTCCAGGTTTGTCGAGATGTTCGAAGAAGGTGAGTTTTTTTTCACCTCTATTGACTCTGGCCTCGTTAATGCCATCGAGTTTGACCCTTTCGATATTTATCCTTTTGATTAGCTCCCATGACTCATTCTCTTCGGCATATTCACGATTGTCTATGATTTCGTAATTCCCCTTTTCTGCGGATTTTTCCATCTTTTTCTTGATCGGAAGGAATGCCTCGATATCGCCCGGCAGTATTTCTTCCTGGGATTTAATGGCTATCCCGTATTTCTTCCTAGGCGAGTCCTCTACAAACTGGTTTTGTTCAAATTTTTCGTCATCAAGTACATACCCACAATTTAGGCAGAGGGTTTCCCCTCTTTCTCTATCCGCATACCGTTCTTGGATTAGGCACTCGCATCCTTCGTCCAGCATTCAGATCTCTTCCTTCCGAATTCGGATCAGCATTGCTCCTGTCTTTCCAACGTCTGTGAGTTCGAAAACGTCCTTCCTGTTCTCTATTGCCCCTAGTTTCAGTAGTCTAGCGTGAGACTTTCTTCCCACGTCCTTGGGATCCTTGTGATGATTGTACTGCCATTGTTCGGGNTTGAAGAATTCCTTGTTCCATCTTGTCAGATCTGTCCTTGGAAGCGGCTCCCCCGTTACTAGAGAGTACTGTAGACAAGTCGCTAGTGCTTCGGAGACATGCATCCTGTCATCGCTCCATATTTCCCGCAGCTTCCGGATTTCCTCTACGCTAGGAACTTCCACCCTGTGAGAGTAGATGTCCTTACCGGAGNGATAGAAAGTGGAGCCACGCGACCCAGAACCACTCGATAGCCCACGTATTGGATCGAGGATCGGTAGATCGACGCTTTGTGAGTATCTCAGGAAATTGGGCCTTAGAACCGCAGGTATTCCTGTGGAGAGTATCGACCAGTCGATCATTATGCCCTCGACTCCTCGAATGATNGAGTGAATTTGCTCCAACAGCCTGAGCGAGCACTTGCTTANATCTCCCTCGCCATGGGTTGGGATAAGTCGATTGCATGTCCTTACTCCACCGACTAATTCTCTCCCAGTTAGAGATTTTATGGCTTCTTCAAACTCAGTTCCTTTCTCGCTTAAATCAATTTCTTCCCCGAAGTCGCAGACGATCAACGCGACCTTGGATGCCTGCAGAGGAAAACCGTGTTCTCGGAGATAGTCAGTGAATCTTTCCTCGGACAAAGATGCTCTTGCAGTGATAATAATCCCCGATTGCGGGGATTTGGGGAGAGTCTCCGACGTCATCGTGGATAGTGCAATTATCCCTTCTAGTAGGGCTTCTTCAGTAGGAAGATACTGCACCTCTCCGGCACTGGACTTCTCAGACATCTTTGTAATCAGGCCCTTGGAAATCGGTTCTGACAAACTCAGATGCACTCCTTTGGACTTCGGNGNTCCATCGATCGATTGTAGTTCTGAGGGCGTGAATGGGCGTGGCCCTCCAGAGGAGNCAATGGCGTGTTCAGCACACTTGGCGAAAGTAGACCTCTGGGCCGGGGTGATGTTCAGAGTCGTAATCTGAGATGCCAGCCATTCCCCACGCTCTCGATCGTGGATAGTCACCCAAGAGTTGGAGTCAAGGATGCTACTGAGGCTGAGGATGGNGGAAGAAACCGAGAATGACCCAGCGGAGACGTGGAAGTGGAGTGAGTCGGGAGGTGTTTTCCCAACACCCAGGGAGGACAGGATCTCAGGATAATATGCCGACCAATGGTTGTCGGATCCGTCTTCATTCGTGATAGACTTGATCAAGCACCCCCTCTTATCCACGTTGTTTTCTCTGCAAAGCTTATCGAGCCCTGGAGGGANTTCAACTTCGCTAGCATTGCCGCTTTCCGGTTTCAGTTGGGCGGCGACAACGGTGCTGGGAGCGACCTTGGCGAATAGGTCTTTGAAAACATCGTATGCATCCTCGAACTCTCTTTGTCCCTTGGATGCCAGGAGAATCACAAGGACGTTTTTNCCGCCTTTACGGGCCTTCGGGGGACTCATCATACACNCGTGNAAGATTGACCCTTATCAATGTGGACTAGCGCCAAGCCTCTATCCCCATTCTGGCCTGGGATAGTTCTGAACAGGCTATCTCGATGTCGCNTAGTCCGACCTCGAAACCTTCCGCGCTCCCTTCCGGATTTTCTCCCAAATGCCTCCTGATTGCGATCTCCTTGGCCCTTCTAGACACCCCTGCTAGATCCGCTCCGGACATNCCATCCGGTAGAGCCTGGCATGAATCCTGTAGATCGAGGTTCTCCGAAAGAGGCGCNTCGCTGATGTGAGTCTCCACGATCCTCCAGTAATCCTCCCTGGTTGGGAGGCCCACCTCTACTGATGTCCCTAGCCTTCCCTCTCGGAGGAATGCTGGATCGATTAGGTCGATCTGGTTTGTTGCAGCCACGACTAGGACCCCGTCCCTAGAGTCTATGCCATCCAGTTCGGAAAGTAGCTGGTTGACCACCGAGGAGCTGGCGCCTCTGCCAGGTCCGATGGTCGATCGATCTGGCGCAATCGAGTCGAACTCGTCAAAGAATAGCACGCATGGTGACATCTTCTTGGCCTTGTCGAAAATCTCCCTTACAGACCTCTCCGACTCGCCCTGCCACATGGACATTATCTCCGGGCCCTTGACGTCTAGGAACTCAGCCCCTGCTGTNCTNGCCACTGCTCGGACTAGCGCAGTCTTNCCNGTGCCCGGCGGTCCGTNCATAAGTACTCCAGAGCCTATTTTCAGCCCTGCTGCACTGTACAGCTCTGGGAACTGTACTGGATTGACTATCTTCTCGGTCAGAATCTGCTTGATGTCGTCGAGACCGATGATTGAGTCGAACCCCGAATCTGCTATGTTCCTGTTGTGCCTTCTCTTGATAGACGGCCTTACCTGTGATTGTGCCTCTGAAAGGTCGTACCAATTGATCTCGAGGTCGTCCGCCTCTACCGCCTCGGCCTCCAGGAGGCGGTCGAAACCGTAGATCCTCTCTGCTGCATTGTAAACCCCCTCCTTGCATAGATGATCCAAGTCCGCACCCACGTACCCGACGGTTAGTTCGGATAGAGCACCGAGGTCCACATCATCGGACAGGGGCATCCCGCGAGTGTGAATCTCAAGGATCTCGAGTCTTTCATCGGCGTTTGGCACTGGGCACTCNATCACCCTCTCGAACCTCCCGGCCCTGTTTACTGCTGGGTCTATCGAATCGATCATGTTGGTTGCTCCGATAACTATGACCTGGCCTCTATCTTTGACCCCGTCCATCAGGGTTAGTAGTTGGGTGACCAGCCTTCGTCCGGATTCTGAGGCGAACCTTCTGTCAGAGGCAATGGCGTCAATCTCATCTATGAATATCACCGAGGGTTCGTCCTGTTTGGCCTGTTCGAACAGATTCCTGAGGTTCTCTTCGGAAGCCCCCGANCACCCGCCCACTATCTCTGGAGCGGAGATTTGGTGGTAGGTGGCCTGTGCTTCCCTGGCTAGAGCTCTCGCTGTCAGGCTCTTCCCGGTTCCCGGCTCNCCATGGAGAAG
Organism: Gammaproteobacteria bacterium; assembly: GCA_002694945.1. Taxonomy (GTDB): domain Bacteria; phylum Pseudomonadota; class Gammaproteobacteria; order Pseudomonadales; family Azotimanducaceae; genus UBA9659. The sequence goes on along the minus strand of NZNP01000122.1, from coordinate 7,647 downwards.
GATGCCTCTTATTGGGCTCTTGCCTGCCTTGAGGAACAGTTCGGGATGTAGGAGTGACACCACTGCGACCTGCTGGATCTGCTTGATCACGTCGTCCATGCCGCCTATGTCGGCGAAAGATACGTCCCCAGTTTCCAATAGAGGGCGTCTNGCCGGCCTCTCNACGATCTCGACATTTGTGCTAGCATCGATCAACCCGCTTCTGACGCCCCATGGGCGTATCTTCTCCACCTGGAGCTCGATTACCCCCCCGTCCAGGGAAGGGATGGTGATGTGGTCCCCTCTAGATATCGGCCTCATCGATAGTTCNCTACCGATGGTTTGCTCCAAATCCTTGGAGATACCTTCTCCGACGGGAGCGAGTTGGACCCTGGAGACTGTACGCGGGTTGTCGTCCAATCCTACCTGGACGATATCAGTCATTCTGGAAGAGGAGTTCAGACGTGTAGTTGCATCCATGTAGATGCGCCCTTGAATTGCATTTTCACTGGATCTGACAGTCGCCCTAGTTGTCCTTCTGCCCCTCACTATGACAGTCTGGCCCTGTTCTATTCCGAGGTCCCTCATATCTGCAGGGAACATCACTGCTATGTTCTTGTGCGCTAACGTATCTGGCAGCGCGTCTACTTCCAAATTCTTGTTCATTTATCTCTCCTCAACCCTTGTCGTTCGTAGTTGCTCCTTTTCGAGGTCACAGGTGACTCAGGCAACNACCATCGAACCAAGGCAGCCTACCTGGTTGACGGATCTGCACCGCCCCGGAGGACCAGTTCCTGTCGGGGGGGATCGTAGCCATCTCTGATCTTTCTCTTGCGACGACACAAAGTGCCATTGCAGCCATCATTGCACCNACGTATGCAGTGGAGGTCACTATNGATGGGACCGGCCTGGTCCCTTCTTCCTGGCAGGATACTACCTCTGAAGACGTCGCCTCNCTCTCCCCGTATCTGCAAACCATGCAAGAGTCGCCTTCGAAGCATTCCACAACCCCCATCAGGCCCTCGCTTCCCCCATTCACCATCGCCTTCCCTCTTTCCAGGCATGCCTTGTTTAGCCACGTCCTGGCCGCTTGGTTGTCCAAGCATGCCAGTGCGACCCCCATGTCGTCGAGTGAGGTTCTGACCCTCTGATTGTGATCAGCCCCGCAAGCAGAAATCGCCTCGAAAGACATCTCCTCGTTCTCGTCCAACGATGAGGTGGAGGTGTGATGTGGGCCAAGGTGAATTGGAATTGACGTGATTCCGATAGAGGATTCTGGGAATCTACGAGTGAGCGCTTCTTTGGCTGCATCAGCCTTTGGTTTCCCTAGATCCTCGTTTTGGTACAGCACTTGCCTGTTCAGGTTGTGTTTCTCGACTTGGGCATCCCCGTCGATGATGGTNATGGATACCCCATTATCGCATCCGCCAAGGATTAGGCTGGATGCCCAGCTCCCGGTTCCTCCTGCTCCCAGAATGAGGAAATCCCCCTCGGTGAGTAAGGCCGGTACCGGCTCTCCGGAGAATGAGATNCTACCGTNCTCAGAAACTGCCGGNATTGGACCGATGTCAGAAATCCCTGNTCCCGTATGATCAGGCTCTATCCTGGATTGCTTGAGAACGTCAACTAGCTCGAAGGGTGTCTTCTCGACTGGGATCCTGAATCTGATTAGCGAGCCGCTTCCATCGGCTGTCAAAGCCGAGGTGCCTCGACCGAACTCGCTGGAGATTTCCTCCAATGCATCACTGGGATCTAAGTCATCTACCCTCACTGTGAGTGTAAGCCACCTATCAGAGACCGCTTCTTTCCAGAACAACCCCTCCTTTGCCAGCAGCCTATGNAGAATTGATGCGGTACAGCANACGAGTGAAGCGGGATCGAGCATGGTCCTGGGGGGTTTCGCACGGGGGACGTCCTGCGTACTCCCGCTTCCCAGTAATGCCCTCCCGTTACCGTGGACTGCCCATATCTCTGCTGATGTGGCCCCATTGATGCATGAGGATTTGCCCACCCAAAGGTCGATTTTGGTGGCATTGTGATCGAAGTGAACTGACATCCCGCGACCAGAGAAGTATTCCTTCACTTCCAGCCAAGACATAGGGAGGGGGTTTACGAATCCTCGAGAGAGGTCGAGTCTTATTCTCTTCTCTGGGTCTCTGTTTATTCTGACGCTACCTCTTCCTGATCTGAATGCACCGAGTTGGTCTGACATGACTAGCAACGAGACTATGCCATCGTCATCTCCATCGATTGTCTTGTCGAGCGATGCTACTCCATTCTGATCGACTATGCCGATCTGCCTGTACCATGCATTCTCATCAGAGGTCAATCTCCTCTACCTCCTGAGACAGCTGGTGAAACCTATTGTTGTGAGTAACAACGGGAGTCGGGATATGTCCGATTTTGTGTTCCGGGAACTCGCTCAGTCGTGATAGGCGTGTGATTGTCGGGAGCCCTATTGTGATTATTGCCGTGGCTAGCTCCTCCGATAGGAAGTCAACAGGAGGCGCTCCGGACCCNGGGTTTANGCTGACNCGTATCGAATTTGAGTCTTGGAGAGGACTCGCGGACCANGTGATCGAGTCGTGCTCAGGCATCATCCCCTTTCCCTCGATTGGCTGAGGNCTGCCCCAGCAAACTGGAAGCCACCTGGACCAAATCTCGATCGGGGCCGCCCTGTCAATCAGGATCCTAGAATCCTGGGAAATACGGTAAATNGAGATGGTCTGCCCNATGTCTGTGGTGTAAACGTCCAGGGCTTGCGGGGTCGGACAAATCGGAATAACTGCAGATGCAGCATGAACCCTTATCGAAAAGGGAGCGTTCATGATGTATGCCTCGCGCAATCCATAGGGTTCGGGTTCCTGAGCGTGTACTGAAGTTGCTGGATGTACGTTGCCAACCGGAATTTTCTGTCTCTGGCATAGCTCTCGAATTGCTCGGGGAATTTNCCCCCAACGCAGACCCAGCAGATTTCGGCTCTCGGCGCGAAAGAAACCCTTGTGCGCTCGCCGATGTTCACGTGCCTGATATCTGGATCGCTCGGATGTCGTACATAGGCAGATGGTGGACTGACTGGGAACCTACGAAAGTCTATGATAAGGTCGTATTTCACTGTCGTGTCGTCCGTGTGCGATTTGACACCCAGCATGGATATGGTGACTATTCCTGAATTTCCGTTTGGCAAGATGTGCGACCTTACGGTCTTCAGGGATGGATATTGGATCTTGAGGTGCTTCATCTCCGGTAGGCTGAGGCCAGGGTCCGACCAGGGGGCCTGAGAAGTCATCAGGGTCATGANGANNCCTCCGTAGNGNTTCCCTGTGAGNCCCGAATGGAGGACAGNTCCTTCTCAGCCCTCNCTATNTTCTTGACCACGTCAGTGGCATCGAAAGTCACCTCCTCTTCTCCCGGGAGGGGAGCTCCGCACCAGCAAGCCCCTGGTAACTTGACCTTCACAGCCCTTCTCCGAATACCCTCCTCGGTCCTCAGGTCCCTGAACGCTACCGTCATAACGGGACCCGGGGAACTGCCCTCTTTCCTCCNAATGACGAACTCGTGGGAGCAGTCCGGCATCGGNCAGGAGTGGNGGTGCTCGTCCGAATCNNCNGGAATCGCGTCCAGCCTGAATAGTCTCTTCAGGAGGGTCATGAGGAAACCTCCATNGNCNCTTCCTCGGCAACCTTGGTTGGCAATGGGCCCTCCAAGGCAGGAGTGTATCGAGTCGGCATTGGCTCGACCACCTCCTCGCTAGCCACCTCTCTAATGGTGGCTAGTCGGGGCTCCAGGGACCTCCTGGCCTCCATAATTGGCTTCATCCTTCTCCTCCCCTCTTCCCTCTTTGTCCGGAGAGTGGAGGAGGCCATTGCTCGTGCTGCGAGCTCGGCCGTGGCAAGAATGGAGTCAGCGAAGAGGGGGTCTTCTGAAATCCTCTCCCTGAGTCTGGTGAAATGTTCAGACTCCCGTATGGCGCCCGAGGAAACCCTGGGCAGGGTCCTGAGGGGGTAAACGGCAGTAGCAGGCTCTGCCCCCTTGTTGCCCCTCCCACTCTTGCCAATAGGCAGTCTCCACATCGGGTTCTTCTTGTCGAAGAACTCTGTAGCGAACCTGTGTCCGCAATGGCAATGTCCGGCCCTTCTGCCGCCTCTGCTCCTCAAAAGCTCGGGAGTCATGGTGCCAGTAACAATTTGCTCTCCGACTGCGTACTTCAGCCCGCACTCAGGGCACTCGTATTGGTAGGTGTTCGTACTTTTTCTCGCTGTTCTCATATCCATATGCGTTCTCTGTTCGACGGTTCCTGAGTCACCGGTGACCTAGTTGTCTCAGGGATCGAGTGCTAATCGGTCTCGATCGGGGATAGCATCTCTATGGCTCTGGTCCTCTTGAGCTCCTGGATCCTGATGTCCCTCCTGACCCCCTCCATCTGATGCCACATGCAAAAGATAGTCTTCCTTTCCCAGTTGGCGGCCCTGATCAGTCCCCTCCAGCTCATTCCGCGTACTTCCCTATGAGCCACTTCCAATTCCCTTTTTCTTATCTCTTGGATTTGGGCTTGCTCCCTCGCTCTTTTCCTCTCCATGCGAGCTCTCTCTACTGCGAGCAAGTGCAATTCCTCGTGATGTCGGTCATTCTCTTCTACCCTTGATTCGAAGTCTTTTATGTCCTCGGATATTCTCATGATCTCGACGCTCTCGGCCATTCTTTGGGGCGGGTTCGGGAACCCAGCCTCCGCCCATAGCACGAAGCTCACGGCTAGGTCTGTGATTGGGAGCGCGGAAGCCTTAGTCGCCGCTATGCAGACCTGGCTCGACCATTGGTCCCCCTGGTTGTTTCCAGAACCTCTCCTTATCCAAACATCAAGATGGCAGTCTGGCCTGTAGGGAGAGTTGGGGTCCGGAGAGTCCAGTCCGTGCTTGGCCAGAAATCCGATCCGCCTCCTCAGCATCTCCTGGAACGACAGGACGACCTCCACCTCTGGACATGCTGCTGCGACTATGCGGCCGTCCGCAGCTTCGCACTTCTCCGATTTTTCCAGGTTCTCGACAAGAAGGGTCAGCCCCCTCCATTCCTGAACGGGGATTATTGGAACGAGGTCCTCGTCAAGCAACTCTCCCTCGATCTTCAGCCAAGCCTTCATTCTCTCCTGTTCTTCCAAGACTAGTGCCTCCACCATGTGTATCCCCTCTCCACGGTCGCCTTCGCGGTTCTATCTAGTGGATCGAAGCTGCTTATTCTGAGGACCCAGGTCGGCCTGTGGCCCATGTTCATCTCTGACCTGAATGTGGCTTCCAGTGATTTCTCATCGATTCTGACCCCTATAGACAGGGACCCGGTGATGGGGTCGAAGATCCTCATGGACATCTCGTCGTTGGGATGAGCTAGGACTAGGTCCCCGTTCATGTATGGCTCATCATCGGATCTAACTCTGTAACCCTGGGCGTGGAACTTGCCGTTACTGTTTTTCTTCCTGGAGAGCTCCACGGCCCTGATCTGAGAGTCTTGAGCAACTCCTGGCACCCAGAGTGTGCAGCCTCCATCTACCCAGCCAGACCCGTTGAAACGTCTGTTCTTCGAGATTCCCCTCTGGTAGGAGACTATGTCCCTCTCCCATCGTATTGTCACGTTCTCATGCAGGGTAGTCTGACCAGTCCGTGTAGGGGGCCTCGATCCGATGATNACAGTTTCACCGGGCATGACCCTGCCATTNGGAACTGAATCCCCGTTCACTTGGAAGCATCGTACCCTGGTGCCGTCCCTCGGAGACATGCCGCTCCTGGAGATAACCTCAGAGACGCTCAATGGCCCCTCTGAAGGGATTTCGATCCAGAGATCTTCCACTTCCACATGTCCGACGGTTATAGGTTCCACAGGCAGTGACGTCGGTAGTTCGGTCGGAAGCAGGTCTCAGGTGACCAGCACCAACACTAAGTACGCACATACAGAGTTTGGATACAGTGAAGTTGGCAATACTGGTCGGAANCTCTCGTCGNAATATCATCCCTCCTAGNAGGATGGAGGGAGTATCGGAATTCACNCTNCTGCTTACCAAATCGCTCTTNCCAGATGAGANGGANCNCAANGGCCTNCTNGACATTCTCAGTTTGGGAANCGGGGCNNANTGGNGNNTNAAGTGGATTGAGGGTCCGGAAAGCGGCCCTGCTACCTGCAGAGATTCTGTGTTACGGTTGCATGATCAAGCTGAGGATTTCGCACCTGACGGGATTTTTATCACGGCTTCAACAAATCTGATCGTTGCCCAGCTACGTTGGATGTNTCCNGANTCGGAATTAATCACTCTGAGNACTCTTGAGGATGGCACCTATCTGTACAATTTATCCAAGGAAGAGAGNATATCAAAGATCGANCCGATAGAACCCGAGGANTATCTCAAAATTCATGGGATNGAAATGGAACGNAGTCTNGTGTTCAAGGGGCAGAAGATACCGGTTGATGAGGTANNGATGCAAAANGGGGGCTCCAGGCTTTCAATNCGGTGGAAANNGGCCANAAANANNGGCNATTACCAAGATCGNTACGACAAGAAATCTTCACCGACCANGNAGGAGATCGGGTCTTTCGTCCAATTGCTGACGGAGAATTGCGGGCCATCGAATTTCGAATTCCTGCTAGGGCCTTCTGGTAGCACTTCGAACTACATAAATCCCAATCTAGTAAAGACAGGGGAAGAATGGTGGGAAGAAGAATGAGTGGCGTACTTCTAATTTCCACTCTCAACGCAGGTGGCCCGATACCCAATGCAGCATCGGTCCTCTCTCACTCCCCGACTATCCTAGCCCTCCTGAGGCAACCCCCCCTGGATAGAAGGATACAGAATCAACTGGAGTCGACATTGCAGATCCTCGAGAAATGGTGTGATTCCTCCCTGGAAAGTCATTACGGATTTGACTACGAGATGGAATATGGTCCCGAATACCCCTCGATTTCACCAGAAATCCATGTAATCGATATCGAGTCTGGTTCCCAGGCAAAGCAAGAGATTCTATCGCTAATCGGGAAAATTGAGCAAAGAGAGGGAGTGGGGCAAGAGATCAGGTTCGAGTGCAATGCAGGAAGGAAGGAGGACTCTGCTAGTATGGTCGATATGTCGATGGCCCTGGGAGCCTCATGCTGGTACACTGACGTGGAATCAGGAATATCTGTCCGAATCGGCGACGGGGAAATTGAGAATGAGGCTAGGCCGCTTTCCACATTTTCCAGATTCTGGCTATCGGGTTTCCCGTGCATCGATGGGCGCGAGATTCATGAAATAAGGGAGAAGGAGATTCTGGAAGTCGTTCTGGAGCGTTTCGCCGAGTGTCTCAACTTCGACGACTTCTATGGTAGCCCGGAATCGACCAGGGATAGAGTCGAAGACTCGCTGAGGCGTGAGGGGATCGAGATCATCCCAGGCAGTGAGCCTGGTAGACTCGGGTTCAGGAGGGAGGCGGATGGGTCAAAGTCAAATTTCACGATAAGTGAGAGAGTGTTCGACCCTAAGAGTGGAGAAATGGTTGAGGAGCTAGCGGCGTTGAGCCTAGCCGAGTCACTTATGCCCGATGGCAGAGTTATAACTGGTCTGAGATGGGGGTACAAAGGCACCGATGTTAGGTACAAGAGCCTAAAAAATGCGCTACTGAGCCATGGCAATTCATGGGCCACTAACGCTCG
>NZNP01000121.1 GCA_002694945.1 Gammaproteobacteria bacterium | reverse complement strand
AAATCCTCCGGTTAATTGGTTGAAGAGGACGAAGGATGGAGTGTCCTAAGTGTTTTGGTAAAACAGAGCGAGTATCGGCTGGCAACCGAATTGTAGAACGATGCTTGCAATGTTTTGGTTTATTTTTTTACCAGTTGACCCAATCTATGGTTGACGATCTTCTTTTGTGCGTTGATATTGACACTGGCAAAGATGAACTGGGTGTTCTTTCTAACGAAATGGTGTACGTGGATTGCCCAAACTGCAATCGAATTATGGACCAGCGGCAAATTGAGGGTAGACATAGAATCAGATTCGAATTATGCACCAGTTGTTACGCGGTGTTCTTAGATGCCGGGGAACTCAGACAATACACTAGACCGGAAACCCTTGCGGATTTCCGATCCTTACTACCAGGTCCTGCGTGATCACATTTTTGCGAGTAAGTTCGCTAACTTGTCACAATTTCTCACGCGTTCCTCTGACGTGGTTCCAAGAAAGCTCACGTTGAGAGAAGTGACTCCAGCCTCTTTGAACGCTGCTAAACGGTCTTTTACAAAACTCTCAGGTCCTACCAGTGAAGTTGCTTCTAGATAGGAGTCGGGAATTGCGGCTTCTGCCTCAGACTTTCTGCCTGCTAAGTAAAGGTCCTGAATGGTCTCAGCTTCTTTTTCATATCCGTATTTTCTAAAGACCTGATTGTAGAAGTTCTTTTCTTTTGCGCCCATGCCACCAACATATAGGGCAATGCCCGATCTAGACATGTTGCGATACTCCTCTAGTCCCTCACCAATGGCCACTGCTCCGCCGGCATAAACGTCGAGAGGTGGTCGGCCTGGATCTCGCTTGGCATTACCTCGTCTGAGGGCATCCCCCCATACAGCGTCAGCGCCCTCGGCCATGTAGAAAGCGGGTAACCAGGCATCGGCCAGTTCAGCGGTCATCTCTACACTCTTTTCGCCTAAGGTGGCCAGGGCGATAGGTATTTCTTCACGATAAGGGTGGTTAATGATTTTCAGTGGTTTGCCTAGGCCAGTACCTTCGCCGCTGGGCAACGGCACTTGATATTTCTTGCCCTCATAGATCAACTTTTCCTCTCTTCGCCAAACCATACGGCATATTTCGACTACCTCGCGGATTCGGGTCATGGGCGCATCATAGGCCACTCCATGAAATCCCTCGATAACTTGCGGGCCAGATGCTCCAAGCCCAAGCATACAGCGACCCTCAGATAGTGCATCGATACCTGCAGCCGTCATGGCCATTAACGCAGGTGTCCTGCTATAGATGTTCAAAATTCCAGACGCTATCGTTATCTTTTCAGTCTTAGCAGCGATGTATCCCATCGCTGAAACCCCGTCGAAGGAATAGGCCTCTGGCACCCATGCCACGTCTAGGCCGGCTTTTTCCATTTCAACGATTTCTTTTGTGGCGCCTACGTAGCCTTGAGCGTAGCTCATCAGGGTAGAGATCTTCATGCTTCCATCCAATACCAAATTTATATGTGCGAAGTTTATGTCGTAAATATAGCCAGTGGCAATCAGCCTCTCATTACCGTCAGGTTTCTAACATTCTTCAAGTAGAACAACAGCGTCAGAGCCCTTGCGATGTAGTAAATCATTAGGGATAGCCATAGGCCATGATTATCCCAAAGGGGTGCCAACAGATAGAAAGCAGCCAAGTATATGGCTAATGATAGGATCATAGCGTTTCGCATTTGGCGGGTGCAGGTGGAACCAATGAAAACACCGTCTAACAAAAAGCACCAGACAGAGGCTATTGGCATAATCACTACCCACGGTAGATAGATTTTTGAGCTTTCTCGAACCTCTACCGAGTTTGTTAGCAGGTCAATACATGAAGGACCTAGCAAGAAAATGACGACACTTAGTAGAGCGGCGGTGGCTAAGCCGATTTCGCTGATATGGTGAAGGGTTTGGTCTAGTAGGCGAGGTTCCTTTTTGCCAACTGCTTGTCCTGTGAGGCTCTCTGCAGCTAGAGCATAGCCGTCAAGGAAAAAAGCAGAAAAGGAAACGAATTGCATGAGGATAGCATTACAGGCAAGTAACACGTCGCCACGCTGCGCGCCTTCGTTGGTAAACCAGGCTAGTGCAAAGATCAGGGTAAGCGTTCTGATCATGATATCGCGATTGACGGCGAAGGTTCTTCTTAGCGCATCTAATGCAAAGACGGTCGAAAGAGATACGGCCGTGTTGTTGTAAAAAGCTTTAATATGTCGATGGACTAGAAAGACGCCAGCAATGGCAGCTACTATTTCTGCTATAGCTGTAGCGGCAGCGACGCCAATAACACCCCATTGCAAAACAACAACGAACAGTATATCGAGCGCTATGTTTGTCCCGTTTAGTAGTAGTTGCAGCCAGAGTATCGCGGTCGTCCGTTGTTGGGCCAGTAGGTAGCCAAGTGCAACCATGTGAATTAGGCTAGCAGGGGCGGCCCAGATTCGAACATCAAAGTACGCTTTAGCTGCTGACTCGACAGCGTGGCTCCCGTCTGTGAGTTGAAAAGCCAGCATCCGTATCGGCACTTGTATGGTGATCAATATTACGCCGATAAGCCCGGCAATAAGTAGTGAGCGATAAAGCGTTGCTTTAACTTCTTTTTCGTCGTTGGACCCTCTGGCTTGGGCGATTAAGCCTGTTGTACCCATCCGCAAGAATCCAAATCCCCAAAAAAGAAAGCTGAAGATCATGGCGCCAATCGCTACGGCGCCAATCAAGGCGGCGTTGCCCTGGTTTCCAATAACTGCTGTGTCCACTAGACCTAGTAATGGAGTAGATAGATTGGAAAGAATGATGGGCCAAGCAAGTACAAGGACTCGCCGACGATCAACCTCGTATGGTGAGGTGTCTTTCATAAATCGTTTAAATTTAGCTTGGGATGATTCAAAAGCAATTACGTTCGTGATTGATTAACTTGATTTGAATTACCGATACTACTGTCACACAACGTAGAAATTAAATGTGCTTCTTTTGGCAGAGGAGCTCTAGTTTATCGCGCTTTGTTCTTTGTGGCTGTCTTACTATCAATCGGTGAACAAAACAATAGAACACCGCGACAGACCAAAAAAATTGTAATGCTTTGCCGCTACGGTGTGTCGTAATTTAGACAAATAGATTCTTGATGACACTATTGAGAGAGATGAATGAAGAGTATCGTTTGAAATCTCATTTTCAGGTTGGCCAGAATCTCCTGCCACCGTGAAGCTACTACTGGTCAGATGAGACGTTAAAATAATTCGAACATCTCTTAAGTCTAATGTTTGGTTGAAAAGAAAAAAGTGATTTCAAAAACTTCCTAGCAAGCCATTCAGTCTATTTCGATTAGTCCTCGAATATCTGTAATCCTGACCTGGCTTCATAGACAGCAGTGTAGGTGATACCTTCTTGAAGGACTACCTGAACAGACTCAAGTGTTTCGGAATTGTCTGAAGTCTGAACGACAAAACGTGTATCGCCGGAAGGTACCTCGGTTATTCCCGATGCCAGCGCCTGAGCATCGTTCAGTACAGGCGCAGTATCGTCAGTATCCTGGCCATTGATTAAGGCATAAAAATCTATAGCTTCATCACTACCATTGATAAACTGGAAGTACACTCGATCTGTAATGCTGCGGAACTCATCTCTAACAAGAAAAGGTGTAAGAGGTGTCTCTGTATCTGGCCCATCGAAAATTAAAAAGCTGTGATAACCACCGGCAAATAAGTTTGCTGTATCGTCGAAGAGGTTATCTTCTCCGCGACTAACTGTTATGGTCTGCTCGCCAGGATTGGTCTCGGCATAATCGCTTCGATCCCCTCTACTTGAGCTTGAAAAAGTGGTGTCGGAAATTGTCACAAGTAGTTCGTTAGATGAAGCGAAGTTACTGTTTCTAATAAGAGTCGCCTGCGAAAAATCCGGCATGATACTGCCGTTTGCTGAACTGCTCCAAATAACATCAACATGATTTAGGCTGTCTGGCCCGAAATCATCGACTAATGCGAATAAGTCGACGTTTCGGTCAGACAACGAAATTGGGCCGGATTCAAAAAGAACCTCTAGACTCCCTGCTACGGTAACAATTAATCGGATACCGTCACCTGAATCTACGGTTATTTCGTTGGTGAAACCCTGTGAGTCAAGTGAGGCAATTGGTGTTGTGCTGTTGAGAGAGCTTTCTGAATCAAGTAGATATAGATCGACCATCGAAACTGAGGTCAAATTTGCAGCAAACCAGATTACCGCTGCACCCTCTGTTCTGTCAGCGAAGGGCGGCAAAGCTACCTCTACAATTTCAATTTTGGGCGTGGTTAGTGAACCCATGAATAAGAAGGTTGATAATCTGTCCTCAAGAATTTGTTGATTTTCGCCTTGCGCTACAGTGATTTCCTCGAGGTTGCTGTCTCGATATGCGAGACGCCAGTCGTAGCGATCCTCGAATCGCACCTCTCCTCCAGAGGTGAAGGGAAATCGGATAGTTTGATTTTGCAACCCGTGTATCATGGTGAGTTCAGGGCTGTCGGACATCATATTGACGAACTGGACTGCGCCCTCTTTTCTTAAGAAATCGGTCTCTTCATTGAAGCCGGAGTCTGAACCGCAGCCTGCGATTGCAAGACTGACGATCAGCGTTGCAATAAGTCGCCAAAGCGTCATAGGAATATACTGTTAAGTAATGAACTGGCGATGCTATCCTCATCTGGCGTCAGAGTCGAGTGATCGGACTCTGTTGTGAGAAAAAAAGTCCGACAAACAATATTGTTTTGCATCAGAGGAGGGGTGGGGTTTTGAAACTTGAGCTAAGAGCTGACGATAAAAAATTTATTAACGAAGTTCGGACTTTCTTGCGAGATAACCTCGATCCTGAGTTAGCGGAAAAGGTTCGTCTGGGCTATCCGGTGAGCATAGCAGAACAGGCGATTTGGACACGTAAGCTCAACGCGAGGGGATGGGCGGCACCCAATTGGCCTTTGGAATTTGGGGGCACTGGTTGGTCAATGGTTAGGCGGCATATTTTTGATGTTGAGATGAAGCTCCACCACGCTCCAGAGTTACAGGGCTTTGGCTTCTCCATGGTTGGGCCAGCAATTATCAAATATGGAACTTCAGAGCAGCAGGCCGAATACCTACCAAAAATTCTTAATGCCGATATATCTTGGTGCCAGGGTTATTCTGAACCACAGGCAGGTTCGGATCTTGCGACCGTTCAGACGCGTGCGATAGTGGATGGCGATGATTATGTTATTAGTGGAAGTAAAATTTGGACTTCGGCAGCAGAACGAGCAGATCATATTTTCCTGCTTGTTCGAACCGACCCAGATGCTAAGTCGCAACTTGGTATCTCCTTTCTTCTGGCTAAGATGGATGCTCCGGGTATAGTGGTGAAGCCGTTGTTAGCTTTTAATGGCAAACGACTTTGGAATCAGGTCTTTTTTGATCAAGTTAGAGTTCCTCGGGAGAACAGACTCGGCGAAGAGAACGAGGGGTGGACAGTTGCCAAAAACCTGCTCGGCAATGAACGACTGCTAGTCTCCCGTGTTGCTGAAAATCGTCGCATTCTCTCTAACGTCCTGGAGGCGTTGGACGATATTCAATTAGATACATTTTCGAATAAGATCGCTGAGCTAAGAATCAGACTTGAGGCGCTGGATAAAACAGCGCTCAGATTCCTGTCACGATTTGATGAGGGCCTCCCGATTGGAGCGGAGCCTTCAATGTTGAAATTGAAAGGGAGTCAGTTGGTTCAGGATATGGATCATGTTCTCTTCGAAATTGCTGGTTACTATGGCCTTCCTTTAGATTCCGTTGCACGACAGGAAGAACCTATTGGACCCGCCTGCACTGATATGGCAGCCAGTGGCATGTTCCATCACCGTGGCTTCACTATTGCTGGCGGTACGAGTGAAATTCAGCGAAACATTATCGCAAGACAGGTACTGGGATTGGGCTAGAGTTTCTTGTTTCGCATTGGTCGATCATGATGATCGATTTCTCTATGCTTACTTTGCCCCTCTTCGCGTTGAAATTCTCCATCAATAGTATGGCCGCCTGGAGCGACTCCGCTGTTCGGCATACGTATTGAGGCAAAATGGAAATTGCTGAGAATCCGTTTTGCCAGCGGTCTGCGTAGTCCTGGTATCAGGCAGATGAATCCAGCCGCATCTGTTGCGAAGCCGGGTGTAAGGAGGAGAGCACCACCGAATATTAGCATGACGCCTTCAAGCAGTTCTCTTTCCGGTGTCTCGCCCCGAGCGAGCCTATTTTGAACTCGACGGAGGGTCGCCAAGCCTTCTAATCGCAACAGCCAGATGCCGGCTACGGCTGTCAAAACGACCAATCCAACGGTTGGCAGTACTCCTATAAGCCCACCAATCTCGATAAGAATTACCATTTCAAGGAGTGGCACGAGGAAAAATATTAAAGTTGTGGTCTTCAAAACAATGATGATAAGGAATAACCGAGAGAGAGGATAACAGAGTCTGTATAGCCATGTGTTAGATTAGCGTTCCAACGACAGGAGATAATCTTGACACACCTTACTTTTAAAGGGCCCGCGGGGATTTTAGAGGGACTTTTGGAAACCCGAGAGTCTGATTGGGGAGCGGTCTTGTGTCATCCGCACCCGCTCTATGGTGGAACGATGCACGATGGCGTCTTGAATGCGATGCACAATGGGTTTATTGCCAGTGGCTGCTCAACACTGCGTTTCAATTTTCGCGGAGTGGGGAATTCTATCGGGGATCACGACCAGGGCGAAGGAGAGATTGATGATGTAAGGGCAGCAGTTGCATTTCTGCAATCTCAAGGCGCTAGTCATATTGTGCTTGCTGGATATTCGTTTGGTGCCGTTATGTGTTTAAAGGTACACCAAAGGTTGTCTCCCGAGGCTATTGTCTTAGTCGCTCCTCCCGTGCAAATGCTAGAAAACTTCGACGTACCAACAGTGTCCTCTCTGGTCATCCTGGGTAGTGAAGATGAGATTGTCGAGGTNTCGACTACTGCAAATGTATTTGTTAATAGTAGTGTTGAAATACTGCAGGGATCTGACCATTTCTTTANGGGGGCACATGATGAAATCGAGCGCCTGGTGGTCGCTAAGGGCGGTGGTCTATGGAGCTAAAGACAGTTCGCTATGATACCGACGAGGGTGTTGCTACCATTACTTTGAATCGTCCCCATCGCATGAATGCTTGGACGGGCAGAATGCATACTGAGTACAGGTATGTGCTGAACGAAGCAGACTTGGATGAAAGCGTCAGAGCTATAGTAATAACGGGAGAAGGCCGCAGTTTTTGCGTTGGTGCGGATAGCAAGGCACTTGAGGGTCATATTGAGAAAGGTGGCTACGACCCTGGCACTCCTGCCAAGCTAGTCAATCCGGGGCAGGGTGTTCAGTCCGAGTTTCAAGCATCATTTGCTTATCATTTCGGATTGAAGAAGCCCGTGATCGCAGCGATCAACGGACCTGCAGCCGGTGTGGGCCTTGTCCTCGCCTGTTTTGCAGACCTCCGATTTGCAGTGCCTGGGATAAAATTTACGACTGCGCATGGGAAATTGAACTTTCCTGCAGAATATGGCCTGTCTTGGTTATTACCGCGCATGATTGGTTTACCGAGGGCAAATGATCTGCTGTTAACCAGCCGGATCTTTATGTCTGAAGAAGCTTTTCAATTTGGGCTGATAAACAGGTTGTGTGAGCCCAAGTTACTGTTAAAAGAAACCTACGATTATGTGCGCCTGATGATTGAAACAGTTTCGCCTTCTTCATTGCGTGAAACTCGATGGCAAGTCTACCGGGATTTACACCGCGATGTAGGTGCGGCGGTTAGTGAGAGTGAAGCTTTAATTGATCAGATGAGTCGTCAGAAAGATTATCGAGAGGGTGTCAATGCCTTCCTCGAAAAAAGAAAACCGAACTGGACAGGAGAATAAGTATTGAATCTTGATGAAGCCCCAGGCTATGACTTGTCGGTAGAACCTTTTTATCGGCCTCTCGCCGATGAAATCGAGGTCTTTCATGCTGCTTATGATCAGAGGCTGCCGGTTTTGTTGAAAGGTCCCACAGGATGTGGCAAGACGCGGTTTGTTGAATATATGGCACATAAGATTTATGGCTTAGCTGTTGATGGGCCCTCTCAGCCTCTTCAGACGGTGGCCTGTCATGAAGATTTATCTGCTACTGATCTTGTTGGCCGTTTTTTGCTCAAAGCAGATGAAACTGTTTGGCAGGATGGTCCTTTGACGAAGGCCGTAAAGGAAGGATCCATCTGCTATCTTGATGAAATTGTTGAAGCTCGGAAGGATTCCACTGTTCTGATCCACTCATTGACTGATCATCGGCGTATCCTTCCTGTAGAGAAGCTAGGAACAATTCTTGATGCCCACCCTAATTTTTTACTCGTCATTTCATATAATCCGGGATACCAGAATGTCTTGAAGGACCTTAAGCCAAGTACGCGGCAAAGATTCGTTGCGATTGAATTTGATTACCCGCAAATAGATGTAGAGGCCGAAATTATAGAGCACGAAAGTGGAGCGCAAAGTGTTGTATCAGAGCGCTTGGCAAGATTAGGTGCAAAAATACGAAACCTGCGCAGTCATGGCTTCGATGAAGGAGTTAGTACTCGTTTGCTTATTTATGCAGGTCAGCTTATTTGTCGTGGAATTGATGAAAGGAGAGCTTGTGAAGCTGCTATAGCCAAGGCCGTTTCTGATGATCGGGAAGTTCAGAGAGCCGTCGCTGAACTTGTTGATGTTATTTTCCCTGTCTGAATCTACTTTTGTCCGCTGACGTCAAAACACTAGAAACACGTGAGATTCTGGCAAAGGGGAGTCAGGAATCCGCGGTATTTTTTATGGAATCCGTCGAAAGGATCGACTGGCAAAGCAACATCACTCGTGAGGAATTTTGCGAACTTTGCCTGGCTTTGGCCGGCGCGGGCTGGAAGTCCTACGAGTCCCTTAATTTATACCTAAGCATCGCGACTCAGCTACCCGACGATTCGGTTTTGCTTGGAGTAGGGCGCATGTGCCTGCAATTTTCCGGTTACTCATTTGAACCGACTAACCGTTACTTGGAGTTGGTTGCGGGCATCATTGAGCATGAACGTTATGTTTATCTGCCAGAAATTGAGGAGGTTGCCTGTCGTTACCAGGATAGATACCACCACGCGTCAGGCATGCTGGCGGATTACTTTCTTGCTGCGGCAGTGCAACTTTCAGAGCATGAAAATTCTCTTTTTAGGGCGTGGCTTATAGCAGCTGAGCATCTAGTCTCAGCACACCGGGATCACATAGTTGCTTTTTTTGATTTCAGTCGAAGCGGCCAGAAAATTGATTGGTCTTTCTTCTGCCGTCTTTTGAATAAATCACGAAATGTTGCGAAAGCTTATCTAGAGCACGCAAAAAGACTTAGATCATTGTCGGAGCGATTGATCGATCCTGTTCATGATCTAATTGAACATCATGCCACGGGCGATATTCTGGAATTAATACGGTCACTCTCCACGCTAGGAGAACTTAATGAAGAAGAAGCCCTGAGCCTTCTTCGATTATCGGGGAAATGTCCGGATGCAGAGAGCGTTATTTTGCTTATCGATTTGGCTTTAGAGTTGCCGCTGAAACGGCCGGAGATTATCGACGAGTGGTTGCACGCTGGCTTAACAGAAGCTGGCGAAAATGCAGTCGTTCGATCAGCTTGGATAGGCCTAGAATCTTCTAAATCCAGAGCCACTATGGAGGCGCTGCAAGGCATTGTGCGTTTTGATCAGCATCAGCGGGTTTTTGATCTTATGGCCGAAGCGACTGTCGGGCGCCGAATGCGGGTATGTACTGCTGATGAAGACGAGGGTCTGAGACCGGATGTAGTTGCGTGCAATGGTAAGGACATCTTTCTGCCTGAGTCAGTTAATCTGTTTGAGAGCCGTGCAGCAAACTTTGATTTCTATAGGGTTTCTTTGTTCCACCAACTCGGGCTCATCGAATTTGGGTGCTTCGATCAAATCGGCGCGATCCAATCTCGTTTGGCCGAATTCAACGATGTAGTCATGGCTCAGGTTCTATTCACTATGGTAGAGAATGCAAGAGTTGATTGGTTCCTGGTACGTCTGTACCCCGGCATACAAGCTGCAATGTCCGTTCAGAAGAAAAAAGCTTGGACTGATAGAGATCGAGCGCGNGGTACTTCCATCCAGCAGATTTTGGAAGTGCTCCTAGGCATTGGCCTTGACGCTGACTACGAATCAGCTATCGACAGTTATCTTATTCCTTTAGCAACAATGCTTTGGTCGAGCTTTCAGAAGTTACGTCCTCCTGATGCTGATGTCGCAAAATCTTTGGAGGTGACGGTTGAATGCTACAAGCTTGTCGAGGATTTTCTTCAGGCGACATCGATAGCAGATACTCAGAACCTTTCTGCATTGCTGACGCTTGAANAATTACCCGAGCCAGTGGCTTTTCGGGGTGAGATGGATATGGCTCAGATTGAAACTACTCTGAAGATAGAAGCGTTGATCAATNAATTGGNAGAATCAATCGGTGATGCCAAGGAAACTTTGTCAGTGGGTGCCGGAGATCCTGATCAGGTCGATCTTGCAGACTTGATTGAAGGTGAGGTAGGCGAGGGAGCTAGCCTGACAATAGAAGAGTTGGCACATCAAATAGACGTGGATAAGGAAAGGCTTGAATCAGCCATGTCCTCTGAGCTTGCTGAATTCTTGGGTGGTGTTGCGACGGGCAAAAAAGAAGCTGACATTCATCGCTATGACGAGTGGGATTATTCAATAAATGATTACCGCTCTCGGTGGTGCGCGCTCCATGAGTACAGAGGGTTGGATGAGGACGAGGACTATTTCTATAGAACTCTGGATGATTATCAGGTGCTGGCACAAAGTATCAGGCAGCAACTTAATCGGGTTCGTCCCGAAATGTTGAAGAAAGTTCGTGGTTTCCCCGAAGGGGAAGAGCTTGACCTCGANCGNTCGGTAGAGTTCTTCGTCGANAAGCGCGCGAGGCTGACTCCTGATGAAAATATTTACATCCAACGGCAGCGAAAGCAGCGTGATGTTTCGACACTATTTCTCNTGGATATGAGTGCGTCCACGGACGACATTATTGTAGATCCAGATAAGGAGCCTGTTATCGACTCCGAATCTGAGGATGAAGAGNAGATGATGGAGTACTTTAGATTGCGTAAGGCCTATGAAGATTCTGCTAGACGAATTATTGATCTTGAAAAACAATCAGTCATTCTAATGTCCGAAGCACTTGAGGAGCTAGGTGATGCTTATTCGGTCTGCGGATTTTCCGGTTACGGTCGCGATCAGGTCGACTATTATCTTTGCAAAGGTTTTGATGATGGTTTAGATGATTTAGCTCGGCGTCGTATTGGTGGTATCAAACCTTGTCGAAGTACGCGGATGGGNGCACCGATCCGGCATGCCACGCGGCAGCTTCAAGAGACTGGGTCTCGTATCAAGGCATTGATCATGATTTCAGATGGTTATCCTCAGGATCATGATTACGGGGCAGACAGGAACTCCAAAGAATATGGTCTAATGGATACCATGAAGGCATTGGCGGAAGCACGCCAGCAGGGCNTCTTGACCTACTGTTTGACCGTCGATCCCTCTGGACATGATTATCTACGTGAGATGTGTCCAGAAGGTCAGTACATGGTGATCCAGGACATAGAGCAATTACCTGAGGAGCTGTCTAGAGTTTACAGAAGCCTGACCGGATAAGGTTGTATATAAGAACCGGTTTTCTGCATCTATCCGGCAGGTCAAATNGGCTCAGCCAGAAAAACTGGAATCTGTCGCGTCGTCTTTGCTTGATAATCCTCATAAGGCGGATAAACATCCACGCTCAATTGCCAGAGTCTCNCGCGCTCTGCTTCGTTGGTCACTTCTCTTACGCGCATAGCGGTCACGAGTGTCTCNTCGCGAATCTCGACATCGGGGTTNGCGCGAAGATTGTAGACCCAGACAGGGTTTTTGGGTTGTCCTCCCATAGAACCTATCAGAACNTAACTGTCATTCACTTTGACGCGCATAAGAGGGATTTTGCGTATCGCGCCGGTTTTGTTGCCCGTATGGATAACAATGATGCAGGGCATGCCGGTATCCAGCAATGTAGTTCCACTCGTTCCGCCGCTTCCCTCGTATTCTTCAACCTGTTTTCTTACCCAATCAAGNGTAGGTGGAAGGTATTCAGTCATTGGGACTCCTTACTTTTTGTGTCGCTAACTCTNCAGAATGCCGTTTTTCGGTTTGGCCTGTCCAGTTTTATCAGTGAGTTTGTTTCNGCCTGTTCCATTTAGCTCGNCTTGGCTGGCCATAAGCGGAGGTTATGGCTAGACTGCTCTCATGACGAGTCATCCAATGGACGATATACCGGTCCGTCAACTTCGATTCGATTTCAGTTCTCCCGAAGCTCAGAATGCTATTTGGAGCCGGAGCAGTCCTGATTTCGCTATGTTTATTAACGCGCTGGGAATTCACGTCCCTCATTTTGAGCGCTTTCTCGTCAAAGTCATGCGCGCTTATCGTAATGAGCTTCAGGATANCCNNCTGTTCGAGGATGTNCAGGCAATTATTGGTCAGGAAGCGCATCACGCGTNCAACTTTGTCAATTGGACCCGAGAACTAATTTTCAAATACCCGGCAATCAAGAATATTGANACTTCAGCTAGTCGCTATTTTGATGATGCGTTCAAGGACCGAAGTCGCANATTTCAGATTGGTTTTACTGCTGGTTACGAAACCTTCACATTTCTAGGCGGTATGATCATTCTCAATCGTTACCATGAATTGATGAGTGATGCTGATCCTGTTCANAGNGCTTTCTGGGTTTGGCATCAAGTCGAAGAAGTCGAGCATGGGGCGGTCGCGTTTGACTTTTATAAAGCCTTTTATGCCGATCAAGAATGGTATCGCCGCTACATGGTCATTTTCGCTTTTTGTCATATTGCTAAAGAAACTTTTATCGCGTTTAAGTCGATGGTGAGAGGCGAAGGCTACCNTGGTTGGCGTAGATTCAGGGCCTGGCGATTTTTCCTGTCCTTCGCNTTTGATCTGGCGTGGTCNGCATTACCGGTCCTTTCCAGTAAATATCATCCGCGNGGACATCCGTTATGCTACGAGAGGCAGAACCCGATTGCTGTTGCCTGGCGTGATTATTACGCCGATGGATACGACACGCGTACTCTGACTGAGGATGATATGTTCAGGATCGAGGCACGCTAAAACAAAATTTGGGGGCTTAAGATGAAAGAACTTGATGATAATGAGAGCAACCTACTATCCAAGCTTGCCATTGCGCATGGTATGGCAGTGCTTTTCATAGGTTTGTTGGCTGGTGTCATGCTTATTTTTTCGTTGCTCGGAGGTATTGGGCTATGGCCCCTACCAATAGTGGTGTTTGATGTTCCTGGCACGACCCGCGGTTGGACCGCCGCGCATGTGGGTGGGATTTTAAACGGCGTCATGATTGCAGCGATGTCCACATTGATAAGTCATCTGAAAATGAAAGGAAAATCTGCTTGGTGGGTTGGTTACGGATTGATCATTACGGGTTGGGCTAATACGCTGTTCTACTGGGCAGGAAACGTTTCATCCAACCGAGGTCTTTCAGTCGTGGATACTCCATATGGTCCCGGTGATATGGCTGGTGCTCTGGCTTTCCTGGGAGGTGGCTTTGGTATGGTTTTTACCTTTATCGCTGTTTTTCTTATTGGCCGTGCCGCATGGCGAGCATCAGTTATAAAGTCGGAAATCTGACTTTTAAAGCCGGTAGCAGTCATGCGAGGGGATATTTTCAAGCCTTAGATTTAATGACGGGGAGCACGCTTGCCAAAAGCTGAAAAACCTTTGTTAGGCATTACTATGGGAGACCCTGCGGGTATCGGGCCTGAAATCATTGTAAAAGCCTATAGTATGGCACCGTTGATAGAGGAGTCGCGGACCTTGGTAATTGGTTCTGCAGATTGCCTGAAGTTAGCGCGGCGTCAAGTTGGTGTCTCAGTTCCGATATCAGTTGTGGCTGAGCCCGAAGATGTGCCGGAACAATCTGGAGGTATTGTAGTTATTGAGCCCGTTGAATTGGTGGCTTCAAAGATCGCGCAGGGTACATCTTCAGCGCTTTGTGGGCAGGCAGCGGTGCAATATTTTGAAGCTGCTGTTAATTGGTGTCTCGCTGGTCGTTTGTCTGGTGTAGTAACTTGTCCAATTAACAAGGAAGCCGTTCAGATGGCTGGATATCATGAGGATATCGGTCATCAGGAGATATTGGCGCGAATGACAGGAGCTTCGTTAACCGCAACAATGTTGATGACGCCAGGTCTCAAGGTAGCTCATCTATCGACTCATAAGTCTTTAGCTCAAGCGGTTGCTTATGTCAGGCGAGAGGTCATAGTTGATAAGCTTCTTCTGACCCACAGTAGCCTAGAATCTTGGGGTATGTTTAAGCCGCGCATAGCTGTAGCAGCCCTCAATCCTCATGGTGGCGAGGGAGGGATGCTGGGTCGCGAAGAAATCGAAGAAATTGCGCCAGCTGTGCTTGAATGTCAGTCACGGGGTCTGGATATAGTCGGGCCATATCCATCTGATTCTGTCTTCTATCGAGCGACTAAAGGAGAATTCGATGCGGTTTTAGCGCTCTACCATGATCAAGGGCATATCGCGATTAAAGTCCATAATTTTGAGCTGAGCGTAACGGCAACAATGGGTATCCCGTTTGTAAGGACGTCTGTCGATCATGGTACAGCCTTCGATATCGTGGGTCAGAACCTTGCAAACGCGAATGGCTTGGTGGAAGCGGTGAGTACTGCAATTTTAATGTTAAATCAGAGCCTTACATAGGTTTATGAATGTTAGCTCTTAGTGATTTCAAGAATGTCTGGGCTTGGCCCTCAGGCTTTTTATATCGAAAGTTCGGGCGAATAGCGGTGAATTATTGCGTTTCTGGGGTCGGACTGTGAGTCGCTGGAGAAATTGGTCGGGCAGGCTTACCTGTGAGCCCGCTGCCCTGCATTTCGCGCGTAGCGTGGAGGATATACAAGCATTGATTTCTGGGTCGGCTGCTGCTGGCCATAAGATTCGGCCAGCTGGTGCTGGTCATTCGCACTCGCCCATTGTACTTTCTGATGAAGTGATCGTTGACTTCAGCGGTTTATCCGGTGTGGTTGAAGTAGACCGTGAGGCGAAATCCGCCTGGATAAGAGCTGGCTCACCGATTTATACGCTGGGTGCCCAACTTCATGAACACGGATTGGCGCTGAAAAATCAGGGTGATATTGATCGTCAGTTTTTGGCTGGTGCGATTTCGACTGGCACGCATGGAACGGGAATAAGTCTTCAGAATCTCTCAGCAAGTGTCTTAGGTCTGCAGTTGGTTTTAGCGAGCGGTGACCATGTTCAGTGTAATAAAGCCAATGAGGCTGATCTTTTTGAGGCTGCAAGGTTAGGCTTTGGTTCTGTTGGGTTGATTACTGCAATAGAAATGGAGCTGGCTCCGGCCCAGGTATTAAGAGAGGGCGGTTGGCAGGCAAACCTTGATGAGCTTGTTGGCCAGATTCCAGCTCTTTGCGAGCGTCACGAACGTTTTGAGTTTTTCTGGTTTCCACAATCTGATTTAGCGACGGTTAAAACGATTGAACAAGTCGAAGAGGAACCACAATATCCTTTAGCTGCGGAGGGCCAGCGACAGGCTTTCAGTTTCGAAGTTTTGCCAAGTCATCGACCTAATCGTCATACCGAGATGGAATATAGTGTGCCTGCAGAGCTGGGTCCGGAGTGTCTGAATTCGATAGCCGGGTTATTGCGATCTGATTTTCCCGAAATTTCTTGGCCAGTGGAGTATAGAACGGTTGCTGCAGATGAAGTCTGGCTATCTATGGCCTATGGTAGACCGACCGTGACAATTTCCGTTCATCAGGATATCAGAGAACCTGATGAACCTTATTTTCGTGCCTGCGAGGAAATATTTCGCCACTTCGAAGGGCGTCCGCATTGGGGTAAAGTGAATTACCTAGAAGGGAGAGACTTTCCCAAAATTTACGAACAGTGGGAGAAATGGTGGCGGGTGCGCAACGAAGTTGACCCGGCGATGGTTTTTCTAAACACGTGGGCTGAATCAATTCGGCCTTAATTTGCTTCCTGAATTCGCCTAAATAGGAGTCGGCAAGCTGCTTCGGCTTTTGTTAAGATGAATGACTGTTTTAGATTTTTCGATGAGGAGTTTGGCGATGCCACTGGTGTTGAACGAAGACCAAAATATGTTGAAGGACTCTGCTAAGAGTTTTTGCGCGGACAACGCTCCGATTTCTCAGCTTCGGCAGCTGCGAGACAGCAAGGATGAAGATGGTTTTGATAAAGATACTTGGCGGCAGATGGTTGAGCTCGGATGGACTGGAATCACCNTCCCGGAGGAATTCGGCGGGCTAGGCTTCGGTTATATGGGGCTTGGTGTGGTCATGGAAGAGTGTGGTCGCACTCTNACAGCGTCACCTTTGTTCGCGACAGCTGTGTTAGGCACTAGCGCTATTCTTCATGGAGGTAGTCAAGAACAAAAAAGCGAGTTGCTCGGGCAAGTCGTTGCTGGAGAAATGTTGTTGGCTTTAGCTTTAGAAGAGTCTCCACATCACAACCCATATGGAATCTCAACAACAGTTGAGGTGGCGAACGATAGTTGTAATGTAAGCGGCAGTAAGAAATTTGTCCTTGATGGTCATGTCGCGGACAAGTTGGTTGTTGTCGCTCGTTCTTCCGGTAATAGCGGTGAACGTGACGGCTTGACTTTGGTGTTAGTTGACAGAGAGGCTGATGGTGTTTCGGTAACTCGGACGATAATGGCAGATAGTCGGAATGCAGCAAATATTGTATTTGACGGTGCACAGGGTGTTGTCTTGGGTGAGGTTGGCGCCGGCGCTGATGTGCTTGACCGAGTGCTTGATGCCGGACGAATCCTTCTCGCTGCTGAAATGCTCGGAGGTATTCAAGAGTGTTTTGAGCGCACCGTTGACTATCTTAAGACTCGAGAACAGTTCGGAGTACCCATTGGTTCGTTTCAGGCTCTGAAGCATCGCGCCGCGCAAATGTTCTGCGAGGTTGAGTTATCTAAGTCAGTTGTGTTGGAAGCTCTTTCAGCTTTGGATGATAACCCTGATCAGGTCGCAGAGTTAGCCAGTCTCGCTAAAGCGCGCTTGAATGACACTTATAATCTTGTCAGCAGTGAAGGGATCCAGATGCATGGTGGCATTGGTATGACTGACGAATACGAAATCGGTTTCTTCTTGAAGCGATCAAGAGTCTGTGAGCATACGCTAGGTGGTTCCGCGTTTCATCGCGATCGTTATGGTGTATTGCAAGGTTACTAACGTTTCTTTTTGAANGATGCTAAGAAACCCGCTTTAAGCGGGTTTTTCTTTGAAGATTGTTTTTATCGCTCGTCAGACCTGACGAAGCCTACCCGGCTGGTTCATACTACAATTAAAAAAGTCACATAGTATCGGTCGAAAATTGTCCATATCTACTAGAAAGGCATCGTGGCCCTGTATGGAGGCAAGAGAGTGAAATTCGACGTCCCGCTTTCCATTGCTAAGTCCTTCGGCAATACGTTTCTGGTGCTCAATCGGGAACAACAAATCTGACTCCACACCAATTATCAGTGCTCGTTGTGCGCCCACTTGCTGCAGACCGTGTTCAACCGAACCGCCATGGTCGGCGACGTCAAATATATCCATAGCNCTAGAAAGATAAAGGTAACAATTCGCATCAAAGGTACCTATAAATTTGCCTGCGTGTGCCTCGAGGTAAGATTCAATCTCAAAATCTAGACCAAAGGGAGTGCCTGTCTGGCGTTCTTCAGGGATAAGTTCTCTACCAAAACGNTGCTCGAATTCTGCCGCGCTTCGATANGTCAGCATGCCAAGCTTGCGAGCCANCCGCATTCCACNCGCGGGCTCCATATCGGGATCGTACTTTCCATCATTCCAGCTAGGATCGCTTCGGATAATTTCGCGTTGTAGAGATCTAAGGGCAATGGCNAAGGGTGCTGCTCTCGCCGAGCCCGATATCGAGACGAGGGCTTCGGCAACGTTTGGAAACAGAATTGAGTAGGCTAGTGAAGACATACCACCCATTGATGCGCCTACCACGGCATGAAGTTTCTCTAGACCGAGAAATTTTATAACTTCATGTCCAGCGGTCGCGATATCCTCGATTGTAACGACCGGGAAATTTAGGCCATAAGTCTCGTTGGTTTCTGGATTAATACTGGCAGGTCCGGTAGAACCGAAACAGCTGCCAAGTGAGTTAATACAGATGACGAGGTATTTCGTCGTGTCAATGGGTTTCCCATCACCGATCATCTGCTCCCACCACCCCGTAGAGGGGTCGTCTTCAGACGAAGCGGCATGCGCAGATGGTGATAGACCAGTGAAAAGCAGAATGGCATTGTCGCGTTGGTAATTGAGTTTGCCCCAAGTCTCGTAAGCGACAACAGGTCGCGACAGGTGGCCATGACGCATCCGAAACGTTCCATCTATCTGAAGGGTTTTTCTTGCTGAAGTCATGTCTGCATGTTTGGATTAGGGGAGGGTATTTTGCTGATATTGNTCAAAGTCTTCCACTATTATTGTGTCGCTTTATGGCCTACTAATTTTTATTTTACTTATATTCGGAATATGTGATTGCGAGGTATTAGTATAGATATGCCGATACTCACATCTAGCTGAACACAGCCTATGCTGTTAATGCGCTATCTAAACTCAGTGAGAACATTTTTNTCGTCGTTGCGGATTANGCTTGTTCCAGCACTTTTGTCGAAGCTAGTTAGCTGTGTCTGCAGGTCAGTATGAAAAGGCTAGGCTCAGCGATGGAGGATTTTCATGCAGGTTTCTGTGCTCTCCTTAATATTTCTGATGTTTATCTGATAATTAGAACGTTTTGGGTGGTGATCTGACACGACTGTAGTCGGTTTCTAATTGATTTCGGCATCTGGTCGGTTCATTGTCAGGAGATAAACTGATGGTTCTGATGTTAATAGGAGAAGAGGACATGAAGCTTCGACAGATTGCGCTAGTAGCNAGCAACCTCGCAGAGACCAGAGGCCAGTTTTTCCAGTTGCTTGGCCTAGAGGATGACTTTCTCGATGAGGGAGTTGGTTTCTTTGGACTGGATAACTCCGTTATGCCTATTGGNCAGNCGTTTCTGGAAATTGTTTCGCCTAATCGAGATGACACGACTGCAGGTAGATTATTAACAAGGCGATCAGGTGATGGGGGCTACATGGTGCTCGTTCAGGTAGGGGACATTGCTCCGGTTAGCCTTCGAGTCGATCGGCTGGGGATACGTAAGGTCTGGGAAACAGATCGTGAAGAAGTAACAGCTTTTCATGTTCATCCTAAAGATATTGGTGCCGCGATTGTGTCCTTTGATGAGATGCGTCCCCCCGAGGAATGGNTCTGGGCAGGACCAGGTTGGCGGAACAGAAGGGCTTCGCATGTTGAGGCGATTTCCGGTGTAACGATTCAGTGCAAAGACCCGGAGTCTGTAGCTCGACGTTGGTCCNAAGTTTTTGCGAAGCCAGTGGAGTGGGAAGGTGAGCGATTCGTTATGTGTTTGGACGAGGGTTTAGTTGACTTTGTTGAGGCCGCTGACGGTCGAGGTGACGGATTGTCCGCTGTACTATTTGACACGGAAGACATTGGCACTATTAAAGCCGAGGCGGAGGCGATGTCACTGGAATGGATCGATGACGAAGTAGAGCTTTGCGGCACNCGATTACAGTTTCGTGAGGTGTAATGTTTTTTCTTTTCGGTGAAAGAGTGCGGACCGAAATGAGTCCACAGGGCGAAAAAAGTTGCCCCGTTTGCCTTAATCAACAGCAATTCTGCGAGCACGCTGAGAGCCTGTGGTTCAGTCTTTTCCAGATCCCATTGTTAAAGATCGAGGATCGGGGGCTATACTGGCGGTGCGAAAATTGTCTGAATCCCTTCTTTGTTAATAATGTCAGCGTGCCCTCTCATGTACTAACTGTGCAGCAGATAGTGGTCTACATTCTTTTGGGTTACGGCTACTATGGAAAGAAAAACGTGGCTAAGGATATCTCGTTTAAAGTCACCGGATTTGAGTTGAACGATGAACAATTCGTNCAATTTTCTAGGCAGCTTGGCTCCGGTCATGAAGAAATGGTCGACTTGGTAAGAAAGTCAGCACCTGCTATGAACGCGGTTGGGAAGCAGGCAGTTATAGAAGCCGCTTTCTTGACCACCTATGCCTGCTGTGATCTTCAATATGAAGACCGATTAAGAATCAACCTTGTTGGTAACGCGCTTGGTGTAGGCTTAGATTTCGTGGAGTACGCCATCGATAACGTCAGAAAACAGAGTTACCTGGGTATCAAACGACTTAGTCAATTATCGCCGCCGGTTCGTTGACATGCTTTTCGTCAAATTGGACACTACTAGCGAGTCCGATCTAGCTTTGGTTAGCTCTCTGAGATGCACCCCCAGTATTTAATTGCGAAAGAAGTTCGTGCCGATAACCGTAACTCTTGTAAGGAAGAACCTTATAGAATTTTGGNAGCTTTGACTAAGCGGCTACTGTTTATAAGGGATGTAAGCGTGGACCCGATATCAAAAGTAGATCGTAATTTGTTGAGTAAGTCCGATGAATTTCTGAAGCTCTATCCGGCTTCTCAGTGGCTATATCTCGGTGTAAGAATACTTCGGCGACGATTNCATGAATTAGAGCCAAGTTACCAGCGGCGCTTAGATGAAATTCGCCGAGAAATGGCAAAGGGTTACCTTAGGGCAACCAGTCAGAAGATCCAAGAGATAGGCGAATTACTTGTCTACGGTGAAGTCACTAAATTTCGTCGCGCTTTTCTGCGGCGGNTAGAGATATCGCCTCCTCAATACCGGCAACAGTTTGGTGTTTTATGAATCGGTCTCACCTCTTAATAGCAATAAGTTATATCGTCGCGATCGCGGTGGCTTATTTGTCGCTTCCCATATTTGCCAACTATCCGATCCTAGTGCAGGTCTTGCTTGCTGATGTCGTTGCGACCATTGTGATATTCGGTTTCAGTCTTGCGTTCAGGAATTCCAGTTTTTATGACCCCTACTGGAGCCTGGTACCGCTAGTTATTGGAATTTACTTTNTTGGGCTCGCTGATGGTGCGGTAGTATGGCGTCAGATTATGGCTCTATCNGTTGTTGGTGNCTGGAGCTTAAGACTGACAGGTAATTTCTTATTCACCTGGGAAGGTTTGGAGCACCAAGATTGGCGTTACGCGGAATTNCGAAGTCAGTCTGGGTTTTTCTGGCTACCCGTAAACTTTTTTGGTATCCATCTGATTCCTACTATCCTTGTTTTTCTTGGTTGTATACCGCTTTACTATGCGCTGTCTATTGGCTCGCGCGAATTGAATATTTATGATGCGTTCGCCTTGTTCACTGGCGTCGCAAGTGTCTGGTTGGAATATCAGTCGGATGCCCAACTGCATCGTTTTAGGCGGCAGCGCCAAACTAGGCAGGAGGTTCTCATGACGGGTCTGTGGAGTTGGTGTAGGCATCCAAACTACCTGGGTGAAATTGGATTTTGGTTTTCGATGCTNCTNTTCGGCTATGCGTCAACTGGCTCNATAGACGGTTGGATGTCAGTCGGTTTNTTCACGATGGTTGTTCTTTTTGTTTTTGTCTCAATCCCTATGATTGAAAAGAAGATGAGCCGCGATAAGCAAGGCTATGCGGATTACCAGGCCGCTACTTTTGCGTTGCTGCCGTTGTCTCGCCTAAGACGTTAGTGGTGAGTTTTTATCTAAGCGAGAGCCGTCTGCTTAGGATTGGCTCTTTTACTCTATTCTACGTTGCCCAAGGACTGCCGATTGGTTTGATCTCGATAGCACTGCCTGCATGGTTGGCTGAACAGGCGGCATCGATTAGTGACATCNCATACTTTGTAGCTATCTCAGGTTTGCCCTGGGGCTTTAAATTACTTGCCGGGCCGTTGATGGACCGCTTTAGCTATCTGCCCATGGGGCGTCGCAGGCCCTGGATCATTGCAGCGCAAGGTGGACTTTTATTGTCTGTTTGCCTTCTTGGTTTAATTCCTGATCCAGGAAATAACGTAGTTTTGCTGACCTGGATTGCCTTCCTGATTAATTCGTTTGCTGCAGTTCAGGATGTGGCGGTTGACGGGATGGCAATCGATGTGCTGCCCGAGGAAGAGCGTGGAAAGGCCAATGCTTTTATGGGTTTCGGTCAGGTCGCTGGGTTCAGCGGTTCGGCAGCGGCTTGCGGATATGCGCTAGTTAATTTTGGTATTGCTGGTGCCGCAACATTTCTAGCTATTGGGGTCGCATTTATTTTTTCCTGGGGCGTATTGGTTCGCGAGCGCTTAGGCGAAAGACTGTTACCCTGGACCAGCGGACAATTCACGGATTCTGTGAGGACACAGCACAATTCGGATTGGGGCAGTATTGTCGTTAACCTGCTTAAGGTGCTTGTTCTGCCGGCAAGTTTGTTGTTAGTACTGATGGCTCTATTCTGGCGAATTCAGGCGGGTTTCTGGATGGCCGCGGTTCCTGTAATTGCTGTCAGTGAGCTGGGTTACGCAAGTGACGTTTATGCAAACTATAATGCTGTTGTCGGTTTTCTAGCAGCGTTATTTGGTCTTACTTTCGGTCCTTTGATAGATCGGACTGGAAGTCGGAATCTCTTGCTAATTGCTCTGGTGTTAATGGGGGCAGTACATATCTGTGTTGGTACTTTGACCGGGCTTTGGACTCATGGTTGGTTTCANTTATTTGTTTTGGTAGCTGATGCATTTATTGGTCAAGTTATCTTCATTTGTTTTATCGCGATGCATATGAACGTTTGTTGGGCGAAAGTCGCAGCAACACAATTTGCGATATATATGGCTTGGAGCAACCTTTCCAGATCCATCGGGGCAGGCGTTTACGGAGAGTTACAACCACTACTCAATTATGGGCAAGAGTTCATGATAATGGGGTTTAGTTCGTTGGCGGCTGCGGCCGTGCTTTTTCTGATAAATTTTGATAAGTATCGGCTTCAGGTCCAACTGCTTAAGGATGGTAATTAAAGGATCTACTAACTCGCGCCCAGGCTGACCAAAGGTATTGGGTCGGTGAGTTCGTTCTGCAAGGACTTAGCTAAAGCAGAACGAACGAAAAGGCGGTGTGTCCTAACTACACAGCCACACTCTTAACCGAATTCGGAAATAACACCGGCGATGGATTCCTTCGCATCACCGAATAGCATCCGAGTGTTTTCTCCAAAGAAAAGTGGATTGTCTACGCCTGAAAACCCGGAGGCCATTGATCGCTTAAGAACAAAAACGGTTCTGGCTTTGTCGACATTGATAATTGGCATGCCATAGATCGGACTGCCGTCATCTTCCCGCGCGCTTGGGTTAACTACGTCATTCGCCCCAATTACAACGGCTATATCGACATTTTCTATTCGAGGATTGATGTCGTCCATTTCAACTAGTTGCTCATAGGGGACATCAGCCTCTGCAAGTAATACATTCATGTGACCCGGCATTCTTCCCGCAACTGGGTGAATGGCGTAACTGACTTCAGCACCATTCTTCTCGAGAATTTCACCTAGTTCTTTGACAACATGTTGAGCTTGGGCTACNGCCATTCCATAGCCGGGCACGAAACAGACATTACTGGCAGCCTCGAATAGGTAGTANGCATCCTCGACTGATACTGGTTTTACCTCTCCCTCGATAGCCTTGCCTTGTTTGACGGCCCCGAAGCCACTAAAGAGAACGTTTGCCAGTGAACGATTCATCGCTTTACACATGATATTGGTTAAGATAATCCCAGCAGCTCCGACTAGGGATCCTGCGACGATGAGAATGTTATTATTGATNGCAAACCCGGCTGCACAGGCTGCGAGACCTGAGTAGCTGTTTAATAGTGAAATCACNACTGGCATATCTGCACCGCCAATCGGTATAACGGCCATGATGCCGAAGACGAGTGCTAGTCCTAGCATGATAAAGAGCCATTGTGAGTCAGCTGCGGGAGCGTTGACGAACATATAGCCCGAAAATAAGATACCAATTAGAATCAGGCTATTGACAATTTGCTGTCCAGTAAAAACCAGTGCAGCACTGTTGATAGTCTCCGACAGTTTCCCATAAGCGATCAGGCTGCCCGTGAATGTCATACCTCCAATCAATATTGCTAGCAAAATTGCCAATGCCGCGAAGGTGCTTACTTCACCCGTATAAAGGGTAGCCCAACCGACTAGCAGGCTAGCGGCGCCACCTGATCCATTGAATAGCGCCACCATTTCTGGCATCGATGTCATGGCGACTAGGCGTGCTGCCAGCGCGCCGATGATAGACCCGACGATGATGCCTCCAACGATATACTCGTACGAAACAATACCCTCGGCGGTCAGTCCGGCGATGATAGCGATCAGCATGCCCAGTGAGGAGAGAAGGTTTCCTCGTCGGGCTGTTGCGGGAGAGCCCAGCATCTTTAGTCCAAATATAAAAAGAATGGCTGAGACGACGTACGATAGCTGTGCTATTAACTCAATGTTCATTTGTTACCCTCGGTTTTGCTCTTAAACATGCCGAGCATGCGGTCAGTCACGAGGTAACCGCCTACGACGTTGATTGTGGCGAAAGTTACTGCAGCGGCACCTAACCAGGTACCCATTTGGTTGTCCACCAANCCTGCCGATAGAAATGCTCCTGCCAGTGTGATGCCGGAAATTGCGTTCGCGCCAGACATCAACGGCGTGTGGAGAGTAGCTGGAACTTTTGAGATAAGTTCAAAGCCCAAAAATATCGATAAAATAAGAATAAAGGTAAGAAATACGACTTCCATCTTAACTTCCCCTCAGGTTTTTGATGGTTTCATTGACGATGCTGCCTCCGTGNGTAATCACACAGCTCTGCAGGATGTCGTCTTCCAGGTCAAGNTTCATTGCTTTAGTCTCTGAATCCCAGTACTCAGATACTAGGTTAAAAAGATTTGATGAATACATCTGGCTAGCATCTTTTGATACCTGAGCAGGGAGATTAGACAGGCCCAGAATTGTAACGCCGCCTATTTCGGCAGTTTCGTCAGCTACAGAGCCCTCGACGTTACCGCCAGAGTCAACAGCCATATCGACGATCACGCCACCAGGCTTCATCGCCTCTACCATGTCTGCCGTCACGATTCTGGGAGCGGGCCGCCCGAATACTTGGGCAGTGGTGATGACAATGTCTGACTCGCTGATTACCGCCTTCATGCCCTCTCGTTGCATTTCTAGCTGTTCAGCTGTTAATTCCTTGGCATATCCATCTTTAGTTTGACCTGTCTCGCCTAGATCAATTTCTACAAATTTGCCTCCCAGTGACTGAACTTGCTCGGCGACCACAGGTCGCGTGTCAAATGCCTCGACTCTGGCTCCTAGTCTTTTTGCTGTAGCGATGGCCTGAAGCCCAGCGACACCTGCACCGATTACGAAAACTTTAGCAGGGCTCAAGGTGCCGGCAGGCGTCATCATCATAGGTAAAATTCTATCCAGTTGTTGTGCCGCTTGAATCACCATGACGTACCCTGCTAGGTTCGCCTGTGAACTTAGTGCGTCCATTTTCTGTGCACGGGTTGTGCGAGGGATCATCTCCATGCTTATTGCGGTGATTCNTTTTGATGAGAGNGCGTCCACCAGATCTGACTCGTTGTAAGGGTCTAGGTAACTTATGTGGAGTGCGCCCTCTTTTAGTTGGCTTACTTCCTCCAGGTCCGGTTTTCGTACTCTTAGCACTACGTCGCCACTCGATAGCAGAGACGAGCGGTCATTGCTTATTGTCGCACCCGCTGCCTCATAGTCGNCATCGCTATAGCCTGCTTCAGCGCCAGCGCCACTTTGTAGGGCNATATCAAAACCTGCCTTAGTAAGCCTCTGGACTGAATCGGGGATGAGTGCGACACGACGTTCGTTTTGCCACGTTTCCGCGGGCACGCTGATCTGCATAGTTTCCTCTCTGAAGTTGCGTGTTTGAAAAGATGGTAAGGTGCCGTCTTTTCCCGAGCGCAGAACTTAGCAGAATCTCCATGCTATTTCTAACTTGAAGGCAATCTAAGCTAATTTTGGCTGAGTTTGGTCTTGGTTAAGGCATGATTTTGCTAATTTAGATTTCTGCTAGAAATCCCTAGAGTTTGCCATTGAAGAGGGAATTGATATAAAAGTAAGTTTATTAATCATTAGAGATCATTGAATGAGCTGGCACAGAGAAGCGAGCGAAATTGAGCTGCGCAGACAATTGTCTAAACAGCAGGGCGGTGAAGAGTCTATTGTTATTCATCACCGTAAAGGGCGATTAACTATTCGCGAGCGGATAGACGAGCTGGTTACGTCGGGTTCTTTTGAAGAGCATGGAGAAGGTGCAGGTTTTGCGGAAAAAGATGATTCTGGTGCAATAGCCGAATTTACCCCTGCGAATTACGTAATTGGCTTTGGTGAGGTAGAAGGCCGTCGTGTTGCCGTTGGCGGTGAAGACTTCACTCTCAAAGGCGGTTCACCCAATGGCGCAGGCCTTCGAAAGAGCGTCTATGCGGAGGAGCTTGCTGTCCAATTCAAGGTACCGCTTATCCGCATGCTAGAAGGAGGGGGTGGCAGCGTGGCTGGCTCTGGTCCAAGACCGACAACTGTTGGATCACCAGTTTTTGCTGAACCTAGGTTCAAAATCATTGCAGACGCCATGAATCAAGTACCTGTTGTGTCTGCAGCCATGGGGCCTGTCGCAGGCTTCCCCGCGGGCAGATTAGTGGCCTCGCATTTTTCTGTGATGGTTAAGAATACATCCCAGGTAATGGTTGGTGGGCCTGCCTTAGTAGAAAGAGCTCTTGGCGTTAGCCTCACAAAAGAAGAACTAGGAGGATGGAAAGTTCATACCCGCAGTGGAATTGTTGACAATGCTGCTGACACCGAGGCCGATGCTCTCGCCCAGGTCCGTCAGTTTCTCAGTTACCTTCCTCAGAATGTCTGGCAGCTGCCAGATCGTCTATCATCGTCGGACGATCCCAATCGGGTTGAAGAATCGCTCATTGATATTGTGCCTCGAGATGGCAGGGTACCCTTTGATATGAGGGCACTGGTTGCGCTTGTAGTGGATGTCGATTCTTTTTTTGAAATCGCTCCTGATTATGGGCATGGTCAGATAATAGGATTGGCGCGTCTAGATGGTGCAGCAGTCGGCGTTATTGCCAACGACTGTAGGCACTTTGCAGGTGCGATGACATCGGAAGGCTCTCAAAAAGCTAAGCGACTTATGGAGCTGTGTGATACGTTTCATCTGCCAATCGTCAATTTTATGGACGAACCTGGTTTTATGATTGGCCCAGATGCTGAAAACTCGGCTTGCATTCGCTATGGAATGAGCGCGGTTGCAGCAGCCGTCCAGTCTACTGTTCCTTGGGCTAACATTGCGATTCATAAATCTTTTGGTGTTGCATCAGCTGCTCATTTTGCGCCGAATACTTATAAGTTAGCTTGGCCCTCATGGGAAATGGGAGCCCTGCCTGTTGAGGGNGGAGTTGCTGTTGCGTTCCACCGAGAGATTGCGGCAGCGGAAGATCCTCTGGCGAAGAGGCGGGAACTGGAGGAAAAGCTTATGCAGAACAGATCTCCTTTTCCGATGATGGAAAGTTTCGCTGTACATGAGCTAATTGATCCTAGACAGACACGTTCTAAGCTATGCCGCTGGATAGACTGGGTTCAGCCTTTGCTCGAAGAGCTGAAGGGTCCTATTACCTGGGGTATGCGCCCATGAAATGGCGGTTAACGCTGCTNGTATTCCTGCTCATGTCGATGGTGTGCCGAGCTGAGGAGGCTCCTCATGTTCGTGTTGAATTGATCTCCGAGCACGCGAGCGTTGCACCAGGTAGCTCCTTCAGCCTCCTGCTTCGACAGACTATTGACGAGGGTTGGCACACTTATTGGCGAAACCCGGGTGACTCTGGTGCAGCTCCTACCATTAGCTGGGATGAGCGTTCGGGTGTTTCTATTAGTCCTTTCGACTGGCCCTATCCCGAGCGGATAGCTTATGGCCCATTAATGAATTTTGGTTATCACAATGAAGTGCTCCTACCGTTTCAAGTGTTCATTCCAGCAGATTTTACCGGGACTTCATTATCAGTCAGTGGAGCAGGTAGGGTCCTTGTCTGTGCTGATATCTGTATACCCCAACAGGTGTCGGTGGATCTAACTCTGCCGGTNGGCCTAAGGGAGCTAGATTCTGAATCGAAAGAAGTTTTTTCTAGAGCAAGGAGTCTGATCCCAACGGAGATCGACTTAGCAGCGAAGGTTGATTTNATCTCGGAAAANATCATCTTAAATCTGCCGTTGCCCATTAGCTCAGCCGANAGAGTTAAGCGAATCGAATACTTTCCTTACAAGTTAGGCCTGATCGAGAATTCGGCAGAGCAGTCCTTCGGGCTATCGGAAAGCGGGTTGAGTATTGTACTGAAAAAAGGGTTCGCCTTTGACGATTCGGAAAATCTTGATCTGTCTGGGGTTGTGGTTATTGAGGAAAGCTCTGGAAAAGAGCTCGTCTTGTCAAGTTTCACCGTTCAGGCCGGCAAGGAAAGCGTTTCTCGTTCAGGGGTCACTGATGTATCCACCGAAAAAATGTCAGTCCTAGCAGCCATTTTATTCGCTTTCCTCGGTGGTTTGATTCTTAATCTTATGCCCTGCGTCTTTCCCGTTTTGTCAATAAAGATTCTCTCTCTGGTTGAGACTGTTAATGATAGTAATCATTCGTTACGTTTACACGGATGGGTTTATGCGGCAGGTGTTATAGCTAGTTTCATTACTATCGCGGCCCTACTCATCTTGCTCAGATTGGGTGGTGAATCAATCGGATGGGGTTTCCAGTTGCAGTCGCCATTCATAGTGGCTTTCCTCGCGTATTTGTTTTTTTTGATCGGATTGAATTTTTTGGGTGTCTTCGACATTGGCGGCTCGGTTATGACCCTTGGCGACCGAGGGCCGGCTTCTGGTTATCTAGGTTCTTTCGCCACGGGTGTGCTTGCCACTGTTGTTGCTGCTCCCTGTACTGCTCCTTTTATGGGCGCAGCCGTTGGATTTGCCCTTACTCAATCGGCTATCGTCAGCCTCCTTATTTTCGGATCGCTTGGCTTTGGCATGGCTTTGCCTTATCTGCTTTTGACCTACTTGCCTAAATTATTAGAAAAATTGCCTGCACCGGGAAGATGGATGGAAACCTTGAAGGAAATTATGGCATTTCCAATGTTTGCGTCGGCCATCTGGTTGCTCTGGGTATTGGATTTACAAGTGGGGCCTACCGGGACGATGCAGATCATGGTAGGTCTCTTAGTGCTTGGTTTTGCCGTTTGGCTTCTGAAGCTTGGCGAGAGCCTGAAAGTAAAGATCCCTGCACTAGTATCAGTTTTAGTTGCCACTTATTTGATAGTCGAGCTTGAGTCTTCGATCCCCAGCAAGCTTAAGGGAGCAGAGCCCATAACAGTTGAGGAATCGCAAAACTATTCGCGAGAGCAGAATCCGAAGGGCTACGATAGACAGGCAGTATTTGCCGCTGTTCAGAGAGGTCCAGTTTTTGTGAACTTCACTGCTGCCTGGTGTATTACCTGTAAGGTTAATGAAGTNAATGCGCTCAANACGTCAGCTGTCCAGAAAGCAATGTCGCTTAAAAATGTTACTTATTTTAAGGCTGACTGGACTACTGAAGACCCTGCGATTACAGCTNCGCTTGCCGAATATGGTCGTAGTGGCGTGCCACTTTACCTGTTATACAAACAGGGGGCTGATCATGCCGATGTATTGCCGCAGCTTTTAACCAAGGGCATTGTCTTGGATGCCCTTGGTAAACTCTAACTAGTCTGAGTGACCCTGTTAAAGAAGGAAGCTAAGGTAGTCCTCAATTTAGTCGGGCAGAAGCTTTTCCTTTGATTACCTCAGTGCCTTCTTCGTTGGTGGTAGAAACCTCNAGATCGGCAACTTGTTGGCCATCTTCTTCCCTNATATCAGTTACAGTCGCTTTAGCGGTTAANGTATCACCAGGCCATACTTGNGAGGTGAATCGAACACCGTAGTAGGTTAGTTNCCCGTCACCGACATAATTGGTCAACATTTTGCCCGTCATTCCCATAGTCAGCATGCCATGGGCAAACACGGAGGGATACCCAGCTATTTCGGTCGTAAAAATTTCGTCGCTGTGCAGCGGGTTATAGTCCCCTGAGGTCCCAGCATACATTACGATTTGCGTTCGGGAGAGATTGTTACAAATTTCTTCCTGATAAGAATCGCCAATCTTTAATTCACTTGCTTTTAATGTCATGTCCTAACCTCACTCTGAAGTTGCGGGTTTTTCGGTTCTCACGCCAACGCCTGTAGCGGTAATAACGAGCTCGCCATTCTGGTCGCGGTATTCCGTCACGGTCTCACTGAAAAGCAATTTTCCGCCGCGACGTCCTTCTTTTTCCCAGGATTTTCCAGGCTTGACTTCGGCAGTAAGCACGTCGCCAACCTTTAATTGTCGATGATAGACGTAGTGTTGTTCTGCATGTAGACCGCCACCACCACCACCACCACTACTTTCTCTTTTTTTTGTGATTCCGGTTGGTNCCTTCGCAGAACCAAACCATTCCTGACCGATTTTGGGACGGAGAAAATAATCTGGATCAAATTGAGCGCTTGCCTGTACGAAAGTAGGGGGCGCGATGACTCCGCCTTGGTCCGTGCTTTTGGCGTAATCCTCGTCGTAGTAGATGTCATTTGGATCACCGATCGAACGCGCGAACATCATGACGTGACTGGCTTCAACGGGAAATTTGTCTACAGCCATTTTATTACCTCCTGGATGTTGGTGGATTAGATGTTGGAAATTACTCCATCACTTACGCATAAGGAGAAAATAAGGTCAAGAGACGAATGTTAAAAAAATGAGTTGTTCGGTCNTGGACCCGACGGTAATATCGAGCTCCCACAAAGGGCATATGATCTAAATCCCGATTTCAATAATAAGGAGCGGCAAAGAATATTGGTTCAAGAAAAAGATTAATTTGNCGAAAAGCCAAAAAAATAACCACAAGAAAACAACTCAATCAGGCAAAGCACTTAAATGTCTAGACCCGTAAGAATCGAATTTCCCGGCGCTACCTATTATGTGACTAGCAAGAGCCGCGACGAACAGGTCATATTTCTTGACGACGAAGACCGTGGTTCCTTCCTAAACATGTTAGAGAATGTCGTGGAAAGGTTTCGTTGGTTGGTGCATAGCTTCGTATTGCTTGAACATCATTACGAGATGGTGGTTGAAGTGCCCAACTCGAACTTGTCGAAAGGTATGAGACAACTTAATGGTGTATACACTCAACACTTNAATAGGCGACACGGGCAGGAAGGTCCTATCTTTCATGGTCGTTTTAAAAGTGTATTGTTTGAAAAGAAAAGCTACCTNTTACCGATTTGTCGTTANGTCGCCACGAGCCCNCAAAGATCTNTTCATCCGGTTAACTATAGCGTNTACAAATGGTCCAGTTATCGNGCGCTNGCAGGACAGGTTAGGAAACCCGCTTTTCTTCATCAAATTGACGTCTTGAATGGGTTCGCGAAGCGCGAAAAAGATGCGCAGCGAAAATATCGGGAATATGTCAAGAATGGGCTTGATGAGGAATCGCCATTGGCGGCGAGGAAGAATCAGGTGTTGTTGGGTAGTCCTAAATTTCTTAATGAGATGCAGCCGATACTGCAGGGTGAAAAGCTGTCTAAGCGCGGCCCCAAAGCCGCTAAGCGACGTCGCAGTTTGAGAGTATTGTTCAAGCGAGTGACTGAAATATCGAGAATAGAGCGGAATGAGCTTATAAAGCGAGCCCATCTGGATCACGGTTACACTTTAATGGAAATTGGTGAGCATTTAGGTCTTCATTATACTACGGTTTCCAAAGTTGTGAACGCGTGAGGTCCTTTGACCTGGCAATTCGGTGCCTGTATGCTTCTTCAAATCAGCTATAAAACTAGTTAGAACTTTATGAGAAGAGCTCTAGGCCCGCAACAACAAGAAGAAAGTGAAATTGATCTGACTCCCATGCTCGACGTCGTGTTCATCATGTTGATCTTCTTCATAGTGACCGCCACATTCGTCAAGGAAATTGGTCTAGATGTTAACAGTCCGGACAAAAATCAAAATGTCAAAGATGCTGANAAGCAGAGNATCGTTGTNCAGATAACCAGCCGAGATCGAATCCGCATTCGAGGNCGGGACATTGATGTTCGCGCTGTAAGGGCAAATATAGAAAGGCTCCATGCTGAAAACCCCGAGGCACCGGTTGTTGTGCAGCCNCANCCTGAAAGTTCNACNAACACGATGATNCAAGTGATGGACTCCGCTAGACAAGCNGGNGTCTATAACGTNTCAATNGCCGCGACTTAGCGTATCTAGTTGAGAATACCGTGAAAATCGGTATCAACATTAGGGTGATGGGACCTCAATCATCCTCCGATATTATTAGTACAATTCTCAAAGCAGCTGACGCAGCCGGTATAGAGTCGGCATGGATAGTTGATCACATTGCCATTCCCCCTGATGATAGTGAAGGTTCTGATGGTCGCTATCTCGATCCTCTAACGACGCTAGGCTGGATGGCTGCGCAGACCCACCAGATTATGATCGGCACTAGTGTTTTGGTGCTGCCTTATCGACCCAAATTACCTACCGCGAAGTCTCTTGCGACGATTCAGGAGTTATCGGGTGGTCGTTTGTTGCTGGGAGTTGGCATTGGATGGATGGAGCCAGAATTCAAGGCGTTGGGAATTGCCAAGAAGAAGCGTCGAGAAATCTCCGATGAAACCCTCGGCTTTTTTAATCAATGCTTTAGCAATGACGAGATAACTTCTAATGGTCAGAAGTTTCTCTTTAGGCCCCGGCCCCTTCGACCACCTATATATATAGGCGGTAGGGCGCCTCATGCGATAGAGCGTGCACTCAAATTCGGCGATGGTTGGCTGCCTATGGGGTCCTTAGCCAAACTGGCACCCGACATAGACAGATTCAAATCCGTGGCGGCTGAGCAGGGGCATCCGGGCGAAGTGGTAACTTTTGCCACTCTTAATGATGATGAACCGGGTAGCCGTGAAATTATTGAGACTTACAGGCAGGCTGGTATTACTCGTATCATTGTTGGTAAGCCTTATTCGAAAGCTGAAGAGTGGCTGCCAACGATAGA
>NZNP01000120.1 GCA_002694945.1 Gammaproteobacteria bacterium | reverse complement strand
GCGGGCGAGCAACCTATCGCAGTCAAAATTATGTACATGCTCTCAGACACTTTGGAGGAGGACAGTGGCAATCTAACGGTATTCCCAGGCAGTCATGTCATGCAAATTCCGCACATTGACAGGACCATGACCCCCTATTCGAGAGGTGCCGTGCAGCTTAAAGCCAAGGCTGGAGATGCAATTATTTTCACACATTCTCTCTGGCATGGGCCTTCCAAGAACCTGTCAGATCACTCGCGCCGCCTCTTGCTTTATAACTATTGCCAAATGTGGGTTAGAAGTTATGACTCCGACGTTTCAGAGTCCATCCTGCAAAGGTGCAGTCCGAGGCAGCGGCGTCTGTGTGGCGACCTAGGTTACGAGTTTAGACCCGGCTCTTATTTTTATGTACCTGTCGACCAGCAGGAAGTAATTTCATCCACATG
The DNA here is from genome assembly GCA_002694945.1 of Gammaproteobacteria bacterium. Taxonomy (GTDB): domain Bacteria; phylum Pseudomonadota; class Gammaproteobacteria; order Pseudomonadales; family Azotimanducaceae; genus UBA9659. Next base: position 21,301 of record NZNP01000120.1, on the reverse strand, counting down.
AAGAGTTAGCTTTGATCCGGCTAATTGATCCTATTTATGTTTTCCAGATTTCGGAATTATCACGCGAAACTCCTGGCCAATGAGCCTTTCATCGACGTCCTCAAAATTTAAAAACGATACCAACCAACCTAGGTGTGGACTTCACTTATTGTATGCACCGAGCAAAATTGTCATGCTTGCTCGTGATATTAACGTCAACCGCTGTCAACCGAGATGGTCATCAAAACCCTTCTGCCTTTGAGCATTATTATTTTTCCTATCTTTGCGGAGGCAAAGGACAACCTGGAGCTGAGTGCCGAAGTCGAAGTCAGTTATGGTTATGAAAGCAACGTATCCGTTGACGATGTTGACCTCAATACAAACATCGGTGATCAGTTCATCGATTTAAGATTTTCCAGCGATCTCGTATTCAAGATCCAGGAAAGTACTGAGATGTCAGCTGGACTCACCATAAGCGACAGGCTTTACGATACGTTTGATGAGTTTGATGGGCTGCTAAGCTTGGCCTCACTCGCCGTCAGTCATCAAAAGGGAGATTGGGAGTATGGCTTAATCACAAGATATATCGACTACCAATTAGATGGCTCAGAGTTACTTGCCATGACTCAAATTTCCCCTTCGCTTGCATGGTTCCCAAGCAAAAGGACCTATCTTTACCTCAACTATGAACGCTCGAGAGAGACGTATAGCGAGAACTCTCAAAGAAACAATGATCGGGACGAAATCGGCGCAGCGTTTTATTATTTCATCAATGGTCTGCGTCAATACATTACGATTCAGACAGATGTAGCAAAAGAAAAAGCAAAAGCCGGTTTTTTTAGCAATGATAGTTGGCAAATCAGACTTGCGTTTATGCAACGAATGACAATTCTTTCGCGCGACTCAATCCTTAGACTCGCATACCGCCATGAGAATCGAAGATACGATCGCTCAATCAATCCAACAATAGCGGATTTTCGAAAAGATACACGACATCGTTACGAATTCGGTCTAGAGATCCCTATCAATGAAGATTGGTCTGCGATGACACTTGTCCAATATAGTGATTACCGATCGAACCTTAAGTCCTCTGATTACAGTCAAGAACTGTATCAGCTGACGGTCCAGTACCAATTTTAAAATGTACGACAATATTCATACTGAACCCTACATTCACACAGTTAACTATTCGCAAAGCGTTGTTAGAGAAATAGTCAATCTGATAAGGCGAAATGGCCAGCATGATAACCAGAAAAAAGCTAGAGCCTTAACCGAATATAAATTGTCGACGACCGTCTACGCTCATTCAAACATTCTGGGCCAGGACTTCTTAGCAGGCCAGCGGCAGAGGGTTTAGCGACCTCGCATCTCCTTGACGATATCCTGCATGCCTTGCCATTCCGCCCATTGGTCGCAAAGAGCATCTTTTGATCGTTCCCACGGGTTATTATCTGATTCATAGTTCAGCCACTCGCCCATCTGGCCGCGATCAGGGTGGTCAGATAGCCCGGTAGCTACATGATTTGGCTGTCTTTTCTTATTTCGAATTCGGAAGATAATGTTTTTTCGGGATTCAGTGCCGAACTCATTCCTCGAGCCAGAATGAGGCAGATGGAAGACTGCTATGCACGCATCACCGGCTTCCATAAGGACCTGCGTTGGTTCAGGCCATTGAATACCATCCGGCGTCGTTAAAGAGCTCCCGTCGATAAATTCCTCTCGAACGGCCTCAGGCAAATATACTAAACCACAACGATTCGGCGCATCATGGTTTAAACGCGGCCACCCAGGCCCCTCTGGCCCCATAGTATTGGCTTGTTCTCTTTGCCAGTTGAGAAACTTCTCCGTCACGTGATGCGCGCCTTTCAGCAACACTGTCTGACCGGATCCGGGTTTCATTTGATCATTCAAGCAAACAAAAACAAAAGCCGTGAAACTGCCCATACCCAATGTCATTTCAGGGTCCTGAAACAGAGGCACCATGTTATGCCCCATGACATCGGCGCTGCGGCCAAGGTCACCTTTAGGTCCAGACGCGATGTAACGGTCATAGATTTCTTGGTCTGATCCACTCTGTAGTTCCTGAGGAACCTGAATCGTCAACAGGCCATCCATATGAACCTGTGCACCGAAGTAGGGCTGATCTCTGTCTCTATAACCAAGACTGTTGAAAAAATCAGCCGGTTCAGCCTTTTTTATAACGCCTACTTGGCAACGACTCGGAGGATCAAACTCGCCCATCACCTCACGCAGAACCGGCGTAACGTCGGAGGCGTTAACGAGGTCAGTCATCTCGGACGAAGGGCCTAAGTCTTCGTCTTTAGTCGCCCTCTTCATCCTTTCCCGCGCTCGATCAACAAGTTCTCGGCGAACCGCTCCTTTCAGAACAATGAAACCATCCCGGTATAAGGTAATTTTTTCATTGACGCTGAGGGTTCTTTGAGTCGACATCTCGTTAATCCTGTAACTTAAATCCTTCACGCTGAATCGGTTTCACCTTCGCGATATTGATCAGAGATTCAACACAATCTAAGAGCGAAGTATCAAGCGGCGTAAATTGAATACCAAGAAGTTCGCGTACTCGATCGTTCCTGAGCTCAACTTTTTCCCAAATTGCACGCAACTCGACCTCGCGGGCTTGTAATCGCTCAGGAAATTGATCCGTTACCATGGGTGTAGCATGACCCAATTCAGGTAAAAGCCGGTCAATATCGGCACAGACGTCTTCAACATTACGGCGTTCAGTTGACCACGAAAGGTAACGCTCACCGTTCCTAGCATCTAGGCTCTCGAGCAGACCAATATGAACAGCCGCAGTATCTCGAACGTCCACGGTCATCCACGGCCTGTAGGCTTCAGTCTGATAGTACTTACCTGTCAGCATCATCTCGATGTTGTGCTGCCAAGGGCCCATATCTTTCTGATGAGCTGAAAGAATGGGACCAACGTTGTCTGACGGACAACATGTAATGGCATCCCAATGACCACTCTCCGAGGCAGCTTCGGCAAAAATATGTTCTGCTAGCTCTTTGCCCATTGCGTAGCCATGGCCTCTTTCAGGCGTGCGCTTCGGATGGTCTGGGACCGGGGCACGATCTTCGTAAATAACTGGGCGCCGAAGGAGTTCCTTTATATCGCCTTCCGTCATGATCGATGCAAGGGAAGACGTTACGATGACACGCGTGACACTTTCCGACCGTTCTATACTGGAAATAATGTGGCCACAAACTCGACGAATGTAATCCATATCAGAATAGTCATTGACGTGGGAAACATGGCAGACCCCATGACATCCAGCAAAAATATCATCAAAGCATCCGTCTACGTTTAGATCCGCGGCATGCAGCGTCAGTCTACCTGTGGCGTAACCTCGCATGTCTCGCAGAAAACCAACTCGGTCTTCATCATTTACATTTCGAACACAGGCCCGAACGCGATAACCCTTACCTAAGAGCTGTTTCACTACCCAACCGCCTATAAACCCGGCACTTCCTGTTACCGCGACTGTTCCACCTGCTGGTATGGGAGCCATCGTTCATTCACCCCTTCGCTTTNTTTNGTGAGNCCAATAGTAAAGTCAATTAGCNCGGCTAAGTAAATATCTCTGTNAACCGCCGTTGCCTTTTCAGATAGGAGTTAACGACGAAGCGAAGGCACCTGGCCATAAGTTAAACAGCGCCATAGCCACTCAACCGGGCCGAACTGATAACGTTCTAGCCANAGAGGACTTACCCAAAGCTGCAGAATCCAGATGGCTAAAACGATCGGGTAGAGCTCAAAACGCTCCAAAGAACCAATCAATCCAACGCCTACCCCTGAAAATATCAATCCACAGATCAAAGATTGCAAAAGATAATTAGTTAACGCCATCCTACCCACTGCCGCCAAGCGAATTCTGAGAGAACTGAAGTGACCCGCTTTCAGGCACCATAGAATCAGACCAATATAGCCCAAGGACATCCCTAACCTTCCTAAGTGGTAGGTCCACTGCATTTGTCCCAAAGACGTCAGAACGTCAAAGCGACTCTCTATTACCTCTATAATTTCAACGCAATTGACACTAAGNCCCAACAGAAATCCAACTATCATCAGTCTTTTATAAAAGATTATTGATCTAGCGCCTTGNAGCACCTGATATTTATATAGTCCCATGCCAAGCAACATCATCGCCAAAGCATCCCAAAACAANAACACAGGAAGTACCATCGTATAGATTTCATTATTCTNGCCGGCATTCCAGACGAAAACTGACATGTAGTCGCCTTGTCGCGCCTTGAGCTCAGCTAAAGCTTCNGTGTCATTCAGCTCTTGTTGATCAACAAACTCGTACCAAGCGGTTGCACCTTGATGTACCTCTCTAGGCAGAGTTGCAGGTTCATCAGCTGTCGCGAGGTGCTCGGCAGCAACCCTAGCTTCAGATAGACCGTAATTCATCGCCGCATGCATCAACGACATTGCAAGAAAAACTATGCCTGCACCGATAACCAGGGCGCGCGGACTGCGATGACGGAAAAGAAACAGCAAACCTCCAGCCAACGCATAAGTCACCAGAATGTCGCCGTTCCAAAGCAGCACATAAGCNTTAATNAACCCAAAAATAAGCAACCAGAACGTGCGCTTATAATGAATCCAACCGCNTTTGCCGCGCTCANCCGTCGCNAAAAGGATAACCCCCGCACCAAACANGANNGAAAACAGGCCCCNCATAGCTCCTTCTGCCAGAACNTNGACTAGCGAATAGGTTGCGATGTTTAAAATAGAGCCTTCGGCCAGATCGAATCCGGGATTATTGTATGCTGCCGACAACAGCCCAAAACCTATAATGTTTAGCAAAAGTATGCCCAGCAAAGCAAAGCCTCGAAGGACATCGAGCGACTCTAATCTGTCTCTTTCGGAAACCGGGTTANTAACACTCATCACTCATTATCCAACTAAACTTTTGCGACGACCCAAAGCCTGCACTCCATTGAATCCATATTTCATTTCGACACGAANAGGTCTCATAGAGACGAACGGTAAAAAAAGTATGGTTCTATCTCGAGACTATAAGGGCTAAAGATCCGCTACATGATGGGTTCTTTCTAATTCTTAAAAACTGGAGGGGGCTGCTATGCATTATCAGCATTTCTGCCGCTCTTTGCTATCAGGGNCTTTAGAGACATCTACAGCTTTTTGCTAACTGAGTTCGCTAAAGATTCATGTTGAGTTAAGACACGCAAAATCACTCTAATAAGCCTTAAATTAAGCATTTTTTTCATTTGCACGATTCGANTAAAAGAGCTATCTTNTNNNCGCTCGTTGGAGTTTGAACGGGGATTTACAGCTCGCTGGACGCATTCGCGTCACTTAAGCTTCGTTATTCCGGTTACATTGATCAATTTGAAAATACTTAAAACTACCGAAAGTTTATTCTTTAGGGGGAATTTGTGAAAAATAAACTGGCTTTGAGCATTAGCCTAGCTACTCTAGCGTGGTCTGGTTTAACCACCGCGCAATCAGANGGGCGACAACTTGAAGAAGTTATCGTTACCGCTGAAAGACAGGAAGCATCTGTCCAGGACACTTCCATTTCGATTACTGCGTTTACGACCGAAATGCTAGATGACTTTGGTATCAGGAACCAAGAAGATTTACAGAACTTCGTNCCTGCAACTACCATTCAACCTTACGACGCNACAGTACGTGGTGTCGGNAGAAACTTCCGTGCGCTGGGCGGGGACCCAGGCGTTGCAACCTACATGAACGGCGTNTATTCAGANGATNTNCTAACAGCAACCGCNGCCACATTTTGGGACGTTGAGCGNATCGAAGTGTTGCGCGGTCCACAGGGCACGCTTTATGGTCGAAATGCNGTTGGGGGCGCGATCAACATCCTATACAACGAGCCTAGCGAAGACTTCGACTACGCCNTAAAAGGAATCGTAGGGAATTNTGGCACNGCAGANGGNTACGGTATGNTCAACGGCGNGNTGATNGANGATCTNCTGTCNGCTCGATTCAACTTTAGCTANAGAGACCGTGATGGNGTNATCGANGAAATCGGNTCTGGCGATGANCTNGACGGTCTCGGCACAGAAAATATTGCACTTCAGNTCAAGTACACACCTACCAGTGACCTNGAATTNAACGTTCGCTTCAANAAGATGGATATTGANNGNGAATTNGGNGGAGCAAATGGNGGNGGNCTTGTNGTCNTAAATGAAGANGGNNGNGGAAGCANGAAATACGATAGCGGTNGTNCCGGGATATCGNCGNGTNGACACANNCAATACNNNAAACTATGCNTCCAANGANTGGTATGACACNACACAACCTCTTCTTTCGTTTACCGATCCCGCGACTGGCGCACCAGTTACNGCNCAGCACAATCGTCTCGGGGTCGACGTAGCCGAATTTGACGGTTTCAGAAACGCAGCTGCATCATTAGACGGATTTGGCGTCACCAGCGCTCAAAGCGCGGCGGCTTATAACGACTGTGTTTTCACCGGCAGCATTGATGGTGACGACCTTTGCGCCGCGACTAATGGNCTTAACCGTGAAGAGTTCAACCAACAAGGTACCCAATTTAGTGTTACGTGGGACTTTTCAGATACGCTGCAGTTTAAATACATCTATGGTTACAACAAGTTGTCGTACCAAAGAACAACTGACGACGACAATACCGCTAGCCAATTCTATGATCGACAGTTTTANGTCAATCACGAGGCAAGATACACGTCACATGAGCTCCAAGCTTTCTACGACGTTAGCGACAGCTTGTCTTTCACGACTGGCATCTTCTTCTATGANGCNNNAATCGATCANCGNNGNGACTTCTACTCGACCGTNGGCGATAGCAGGTTCTTGAACCCTTACAACGATGCAACCGGACTTGATGGTATCGTTGCTTCACTACTGCCTGGAGTTATNGGCGCAGGNACTTTTAACGGTCAAATGCCNACTCTGCATTCAGCACGGGAGCTCTGTCGAGACCCTGCNACNAGNNNAGNNCAGTGCGCAGTNAATTACGCATCTGAAAATCCAGCNCCNGCCCAGAACAACAACTTACANGTTGGANTTTGGGNNGGTGATGANGGCACCAACCCNGATCTNGATGTNCAGCACGGNATNAANAGNNTNGGCAGCGANNTNCTNTACCACACNAAAACNGAGAGGGAAGCGTTCGCGGCATATACTCAAGGCGTGTGGGATATCAACGATACCTTCACTCTGACNTTCGGCATTCGATACGCTGAAGACGAAGTTGACGCAGAAGAAAACTTATTTCGTTATACGGAACTCGCACCTGGTTTCCTTCCCGCTTTCGGAATCGATCTTTTCACGTACAACCTCGCGAACGGCGGCGTGGTTGCCGATCCAACTGCCCCTGGCGGCTTTCGCGGCACCGAGCGAGCAGTGAACGGTGGATTTCCAGCGGCGGTAAGCGTGTACCGAGCTTTCTCTAGAACAGACAGAGAGATGACCGGTCGAATTAACCTTGACTGGAACGTGAGCGACAATGCTCTTCTCTATCTCTCGGCAACCTCTGGTTACCGATCAGGCGGGAACAACTTGGTTTTCTTCAGTGCAACGCCCGATTACGATCCTGAGGAACTCATAGCGTATGAATTTGGTTACAAAACGCAACTGCTCGATAATACCTTGCAGCTGAATGGCTCATTTTACTATTATGATTATGAAACCATTCACACTGTGGCTACAGAGGTAACTCCACCACTGGTACCTGGCGGAGCTCCCGGAACAACAACTTCTGTGCTTGAAGCACCAGGAGCAGAAATCTGGGGAATAGAAGTAGAAGCACTTTGGCTCGCGACAGACCGATGGACAATCGGCGGTAATTTCAGCTACACACCTAGTGAGTACACAAAAGATTTGTTTATTCAGGATCCTGCCCAGGTAAATACTCCTGAATCTCTGTTCCCTGACGTTAACAAGTTGACTCAAAACATTAACGGCAACCAACTTTTGCAAGTGCCAGAGTGGAAAATGGCCGCGTGGGGAAGCTACAGATTACCGCTATCAAATGGGTCAGCAGTTGAGTTCTTTGGGGTATATAGCTACATCGATGAAGTTTACTACTCACCTTTTGAAAATGACGTCGATAAATCAGATGACTATGATCGTATAGACCTCAGGGCGACCTGGACCTCTGCTGACGGCAGTTGGGTGGTTTCTGGATTCGTCAACAATGTCCTAGACGACATCGGCGTACTGCAAGTATTAAGAACTGGAGAAGAGGAATTTTTCAGGCAATCAGCAGGTACTACGTTACCCCGACTTTACGGTTTGGAAGTAACTTACTCGCTTGGAAACTAAACTCTGTTTGACGATGATACTAGGAACGGGCGCAATCGCGCCCGTTCCTTTTTATCGGAGAAGTTATTTGGTTTTCAAAAGCCTGCGAAGCAATTAAGCTTAGGGTTTCGACCGATTCTAAAAAATCGATGAAAATTATAACAACCACTTTCGCTTGCCTTTTAGCTTTATCCTCATTCGGTAAATCTGCAGAGGCGAATAGCGTTCATCCCGAGGTAGATCAGGCTCTTAAATGGGAATTGCCCGTGAACGAGTGCTCCAAACCCAAGCTAATTGTTAAGGCGGCAAACTTAGTGGATGGCGGCGGGTCGGATTTCATGGAGGGAGCGGGATCTATGACGGACGTGGACTCCCACACAATAAAACGTTACGAGAGAAAACAGAAGCGCTGGGAGAAGTGCGTAGAAAAGTATAAAAGCGAATTAATGATCGCCTTCGCTCGTTTGAAGGACAGCGCTCAGTACGGTTTAACGAGAGCCCAAGCGGATATAATTCTCGCAAGTATGGCTGAGATTCAGCGCGTGTATCTGTCCCCGGAGGGCTTACCAGATAAAAAGGCAGCGAGCAGCAATTAGCTTAAATACCAATTTAAGGATCAGAGACAACCTTTTAATGTTTTCCTGGGCCGCAGCGCACTATCCTGGAGAATTTCGTGACAAATGGTCTGTTAAATTAATCGGTCGCAACCCCTTCTATACTGACAAATACACCTTATCAATCTTGAATCAATAGCGCCCAGCTCCGTTACTTTTGCGATATAAGCTTCTCGCAATCTTCAAGAGCTATATCTAATTTATTGAGCCAATGATCACCATAAGTCCTTCGATACCAGTCTCTAACCCCACTGACTCCTAGTCTGAATTCATCTTTGACGGCTCTATCAAGTCGTATCAGCTCGCCTCCCGACTTTTCGAAGGTCTCATAGGAGTCGGCTTCCCAACGTTTGATTGCCGAACGAGTTACTTCCCTAAGCCGCCGAAAACCCTCCCGAACAACTTCTTGTTCATTAACTGACAAAGTAAGCCAACTTGTTTCGGAGAACCACCAAAGACCACCCATGTAAGCATGGCCATCAAGAGTAACGAATTTGATTTGCTCATGCAGTTGCATGCTCACTATGTCATGAATACCATTTTTTGTTCCGTTGACTACTCCTGTAGCAAGCGCCGTATAAACTTCAGGCCAAGACACAGGGGTTGGATTTCCGCCTAATTGGCTAACCAATTCTTGTTGCAAGGGCGCGGTGATAGTTCTTATCTTTAAGTTGCGAATATCTTTTGGCGATCTTATAGGTCGGTCCGTCGTCGCAAAGTTACGCCAGCCACCAGTATTCGATGCAGTCATGAATCTTAGGCCTACTCCGGCCTTTCGAATAGTATCGCCGAGTTCTGCCACGAGCGGTCCGTCCAGTACGCACTCTGCGATAGCGTCATTACGAAAAGAGTAAGGCAGGTCCAGAACTTGACCCGGCCCATAAACACTGCCGAACCCGCCTGTCGTAAACATGAAGACTTGAAGGACTCCGGACTGAAGGCCTTCAAGACATTCTCTTTCGCTGGCGCAAAATTGTCCTGATGGATAGAGCTCCACTTTTAATCGATTGCTTGTGGTTCTCTCAACGTATTCCTTGAAGGCCATCGCACCGTCATAGTCTTCATCATTAACGGACCCTAACATCGCAATTCTTATAGTATGTTCAGGCTTTAAACCTGATCCAGAGAACATCAATCCAACCAAGCTACCTAGAGCAAGCAGCAAAAATAAGCCTAAAATCATCGGGCGACGACTCATCTAAGCAACCTTAAGCGTAACCTAACCATCGTGGTAACGTTAAGGAGAGAGACGGGAAATAGGTAATAAGAAAAATTACAAGGATCTCAACCGCAAGGAAAGGCAACATATCCCTTGCAATCGTCTCAACCCGTTGTCCCGAAACTGAGGCACTAACAAATAGAACGAGCCCCATAGGTGGCGTTGCCAAACCAACAGTAACGTTGACGCACATAACGACTGCAAAGTGCATGGGATCAATACCCATCTCTATGAACATTGGCGCGAGTAAGGGGCCAAGCACCAACACGGCAGGACCCGCGTCCAGGAACATACCTACAAGCAAGAGCAATAAATTCAATAAGAGCAACAGTAAAAGTACATTGTCCGTCAAAGTCATCATGGACTCTGTTAACAGACCGCCAAGGCCAGACACGGTGATCATCCAGGCAAGGGAAACAGAGGCTCCAACTAGCAACAATATGACACCTGACTGAACCGCAGAGTCGACGAATACTGGCAGCAGCGCACTCACCTTAAGGGTGCGCATGACAAGTAGAGTAACAACGAGCGCGTAGAAGACTGCGACAGCCGCAGCCTCCGTCGGGGTAAAGAGTCCGCTCAATATACCACCCAATAAAATAATCGGAGTACATAGCGCCGGAAGCGCTGATCGAAACGCACTAGATCGCTCTGGCCAAGTTGCTTTCAATCCTGTGACAGGATAGCCACGATTTACCGCGAGGTAATAGGCCATCAGCATTAATCCGATCGCAATCAGCAATCCAGGCACGATGCCGGCAGCAAAAAGACCCGCCACAGAAACATTCATGATGTAAGCATAAAGAATCATAATCCCGGATGGCGGCAGAATGGGACCAATGACCGCCGAGGCCGCGGTAATCGCCGCCGCAAAAGATCTGCTGTATCCAGCTTGCGTCATAGCTGGCACAAAAATTTTACCCAACGCGGAAGCATCAGCAACGGCAGAGCCCGACAATCCTGCAAAGAGAAGAGACGAACATACATTGACCTGGGCAAGTCCACCGCGAACATGACCAATCATGGACTGACTAAAATCAACGATCGAACGGGTAATTCCACCAGCATTCATCAGCTGACCCGCAAGCACGAAAAAAGGCAGTGCCATCAACGGAAAAGAATCCATACCGTTATACAATCGCGACAACAACGCCTTATGAAAAACGATCTCGCCATCAAGTAACAGACTGAGACCAGGCGCAACAAGAAGCGCAAAAACAACTGGCATCCCCGCTACGAAAAGCAGAATAAGCAACCAGATGTAACCGAAAGTCATCGCTAAAGATCCTCGGAGTCTTTCAGCACAGTCGAACGTCCATCCGAAGTCGGATCTGCAGCCAACAGCAAAGTGCTGGCAATTAACTCAACGCTTACAAAAAGCAAAAGAGTTAAAGCGACCGGTAAAATGGCGTAAAACCAGGCAACCTTTATCGGCAGACTATTTGCTTGGATTATCAAGCCTCTCGACCAGAAGCCGAAGCTCTCAACAAGAAATACCAAGAGTATCCAACAGATCAAGAAATTGATCACAAGATTTAGAAATTTTCGCTGCCTACTAGGCAGTTCATCGGCAAAGAATCCAATTCGGACGTTAAGTCCTTCGCGATAAGCCCAAGGAGCGACCAAAAAAGCCGTCCAGACCATCATCGTCCGTGCTACTTCTTCTGTCCAAGCCGGTGAGTCATTAAGAATGTATCGGCAGACAATCTGCAACATCACGATGAAAACCATCATGATTAATGTCAGCCCGGCGAGATTTCGAGTAACTTTACATATAAATTCATTTAAAGCTGACAGTTTATCGAGACCACTGTGCAGCATTGCCGATCAGTGTCCAGCGAGTGTTTCTTTGATGAGATCCATTACGCCAGCACTATCAACCTTTGTCGTAATTGTTGCCAATGGCAGCCCATACCAAGGACCAGGAGCATCATAGTGAACTGACTTTGCCGCGATAACGTCACCAATACTAATGCCATCTGTCACCACCCTGATGGCGCGTTTCTCAGTTTGAAAGAGCGCAGGTTCTACAAGATATGCCATCGCCGTTGGATCGTGGTTATAAAAGCCATCAGAGACACCAGTTGATCGATAAAAATCTCGGTAAAAAACGCTGCTTTTGGAAATAAATCTCCCAAATGTTCCGCTCCTGCCGACTTCATCAAGCCAAGCATCAGTAACTTTCACCTGTCGTGTAGTATCAGCAGGGACAAGTGTGACGTCCCAATCCGTTCCCAAAACTATGTCAGCAGCGTGTGCATCACCTAAAATATTAGCTGACGCAACCGGCGAAACATTACCCATAACAGAGAGCACACCACCCATAGCAACCACTCGGCGAACACTCTTTGACAAATTTGGTTCTAAGGCCAAGGCAAGCGCTATGTTGGTCATTGGGCCTAGAACAACTAGGGTTATCTCACCAGGACTGCGCATCACCGTCCTAACAATAAATTCAGCTGCGCTCTCCTGAAGGGGTTGCCGATCTACCTCAGGCATATTTATTTCGCCGAATCCGTCTTTGCCGTGTACAAAATCTGGAGTAGCCAATTTCTTTGAATAGAGCGGTTTAACTGCACCCTCTGCAACCGGTATCTGTAAGTCCGCAATCTCTATAAGTCTAAGCGCATTACGGGTCGCGAGGGCGGTCTCCACATTGCCAAATATTGTCGTCAGACCAACAACCTCGAGATCTTCTGACGCCAAAGCAAAAAACACCGCCTGGGCATCATCTACGCCTGGATCAGTGTCGATCAATACCTTTTCAGCTGCTCCAGCCAGATCCGGTAGAAACCATACAATTATTAGCAGTAGAGTTTTTTTCGCCATCGGGAGGATCTTACCTCGATGCTTTGCACCTTTACAGCTTGCACTTGATTACCTCACCGAGGTCCCATGCCGAGATAGTATAAGGAATATTAGACTGAGGAAATCGGGCGACTCAATACCTCATCAAGGGCGCAGGCCTGCTCAACCGCCTTACCGATGGAGAGGAGTCGGTGATCTCTATATCGTGGCCCCACCAATTGCACCCCGAAAGGCAAACCACCGGTATCTAAACCCAAGGGTATCGTCAAAACTGGCAGTCCAACCACCGTCAAGCTCGAAGTCAAATGCAACCATGACATATAGTTATCGATTACGGCGCCGTCTATGGTTTCAGGATGGTTCAATTTCCACGGAAATGGCTGCACTCCAACGCCAGGCACTATTAATAAATCATAATCAGCGAAAAGCTCGTCACATCGCTGGATAAGCTGCAATTGACGATACCTAGCTTCAGCAATAGCCTTCATAGGTGTCTGCATGGCGGCCTGATAAGTCTGCTGGATATTTCGACTGAAATCTTCTTCCCAACTACCAGCTTCCTCAAAATATTGGGAAACAAAAACATCCTGCCTCAGGTGCCAATCCACCCCGGGGGCTTCTGTTAGATCAATATCATGCCAATCACAAACAGCAAAAAGAGATCTCATTTTTTCCATTCGATCGAGAAAAAGGCTCCTTGTATCGCGCGATACAAGGAGCCCTCCAAGATCTACACTGACAGCGACTTTAAGTTGTCCTACATTAATCTCACTCAGTTTTCTGAATGCCTGTGCATCGAGTGGAAAAGCCATGGGGTCACGATCACCACCATGATCTCGGCCTGCAATCACAGACAACATGAGGCTAACATCCGCTACATTTTGTGCTATTGGTCCTTGCAGGCTGTAGTGAGTCGATGGAGTTCGTCTTTCTTCATTTGGCACTACGCCCGGTGTCGCTCGAAAGCCTACGACACCACAGTAACAAGAAGGAATTCGTAAACTACCTCCATGATCTGAACCTGTCGCCATTTTTGTCATATTTAGAGCGACCGCGACTGCTGACCCACCACTGCTGCCCCCACAAGTCATTGATGGGTCAAATGGATTGCCTGTCGCTCCAAACACCGGATTAATCGTGTTCGCTCCAACACTGTACTCTGGGATATTTGTTTTACCTATGACTATAGCGCCAGCCGCACGCAATCTAGCAACGATCCCAGCGTCTTCCAACGGAAAATCATTAAGGTAACGAACACTACCCAATGTCGTGCGCACGCCCTGCGTCCTTTGATTGTCTTTGATGAGAACAGGAAGTCCCGCGAGCGGCGGTAGATTATGCCCTCTCATTCGTGCTTGGTCCCAGTACTCGGCTTCTTCTCGAGCACGAGTTTCAACTAGAGTTACTACCGCGTTGAAAGTTGGATTAATCTCGCTAATCCTGGCCAGCGAACTTTCGACCAGAGTCGCCGATTTGAGATCACCTTGACGCATCGCTTCAAGTTGAGTAGCCGCAGATTCGTTTTCCATCATTTCGCTAAAATAAATTTCACTCACAGAATATCATGCTTGACCNCAACCGATATCGATCCCTAAGCTGNTGTTATGAGAGCACCTGTCATNATTACGGGCGGCAGCTCGNGTATAGGCNAGGCGATAGCACGACGTCTTCGTTCAGCCGGCCACATAGTGTTAAACCTCGACATTGTTCCGTCTCTTTCACATCCCCACGAACACGTAAGCTGTGACCTAAATGATCCGGATTTGATTGCCGCAGCTATTGANCAAATACCAAAAAAAATAAAAGGTTTAATNTGCGTAGCGGGAGTCGGAGAACTTGCTGAAACTCCGGAAAAGGTAGTCCGGATCAACTTCCTCGGGACCCGGTATCTGACCGAGTCAATAATGCACAATATTCATCCTGGCGGCGCAATTACCTTAGTTGCATCTAGCGCGGGACGAGATTGGATCAATAATCGACAGATGGTTGAGAATCTGCTCAAAACGAATGATTTTAGTACTGGCAACGACTGGTTGGAGAAAAACAAAGATGCCTGGCAGGAAGATGCCTACAAATTTTCGAAACAATGTCTGGCTGCCTACACATACCATGCTGCCGGACAAGCTAAGAATCTTAACCTGAGGGTAAACTGCATCAATCCGGGGATCACTGAAACGAGGCTTTCTGNAAACTTTCGCGATTTGATAGGTCATGAAAACTATGACCGTATAACACGNCTAATGGGACGAGCAGGAAAGCCTGAAGATGTCGCTGGGCTCGCAGAATTTCTAACTGTCGGAGATGCCGCATGGATCAACGGCGTCGAGATTACTGTTGATGGAGGATATCACGCAGGGATGGTCGCAGGCTGGCACGAAGAATGATCATCAAATAAGGAGACCCAGTTGAACGAATTATCGATCGAACATATCGCTTTCTTCAAAGAGAATGGCTATCTAATACTGAGAGGTATCCTCGATGAGGGGATGTGCGAAAAAGCATGCGATCGAATGTGGTCCTCGCTGCCAGCCGATTCAACGCTGAAACGAAATGAACCAACAAGCCATAAAGGCCCATTCCCTAAAAGTGAGGTAAGTGATGAGTCACTGCACATTCGTCAGGGCTACATCTGGCAGCTCAGAGAGTGCGGGACTGAACAACTATTGATCGACCTCGTATATAACGATCGCCTCTGCGCCATTGCCGAGCAGTTACTAGGGAAAGGTACGCTAACCCCTCCCATTGTCGGCGGTGAGCCGATGGGCAACCAGGGGCCTGCTTGGCCAGGCGGACCAACAGATCCAGCTATCGGCTCAGGCATACGAGGGATTTACTTCACCCTGCCAAGAGAAACCCAGGAAAGAATGCCAGACTACGGTCACACCGACGGACATCCTTTCAACCTTGGTTTGGTTGGACTGATCGGCGATGTTCCTCCGGATGGCGGCGCTTTCAAAGTGTGGCCACGCTCGCATAAAAGACTATATCCAACTTTTCAAATGCAATACGATCAGCCCCGAATTCCTTACTATGAACATTTACCTAGCCACAAGGGCATCATTCATTCACCTGAGTACACACGTGAGCTTGAAAAAATCATGGCCGATACACTGCCAGTAGATTGTTGGGGCAAAACAGGCGACGTAGTGCTATGGCATCACCGTCTTGCACACATGGCCGGGCACAACTTTTCTCGCAGCATCAGACAGGCTGTGCTTTATGACTTTACCCGAAAAGATCTGGACAAAATCCGTCTAGATCCTCCGCAAGAAAACATGTGGCGTGACTGGTCACTGGAGGTACAGCAAACCGTTTGCGACTACTCACAAGCTTTTGCACTCAGTCAGAATCTAAAAAGTGACGGCCAAGCCTAGCGCTTTGCTAATTCTTCTTCCGTCCAACCAACCATCCGAAGCTGGCTGTGACTCAACTGTGGTATCGGTGGCCAATTGTATTTTTCGCGATCCTCCACCGCGGTAATCTGCGGGAACTCATCTGCATTGATGAAACGATCACTCCAATTGGTTGTCGACGTGCGGGATTCGACAGCGGCCTTCCTTAATTCAATGACCTCCGCATTCGATTTACTCCGAGGCATCATGCAAATCAGACTCGCTGCTCTTAACAGATCAGTCGAAGAATCAGGCTCTATTAAACCGGGCGCACTACAATGGATAGTCCTGGAATCCCAAAGCAATAGATCGCCTGCAAACATCTCAGCCATGATCGGACTAGCGTCTCTCAAAGCAGGATCATCATTCGGGAATCGAAAATGGTCGATACTAGGATGGATCCGACTGAGTCGCTCNGTGTAATCGTCGGCTATCCGATCGAATCGCTTATGACTGCCCGGCACAACGACATTACCCCCAGTTGCCTGAGAGGTAGGGAGCAAGTTCACTAGTCCTTGCACACAATGTTTCCCGGGTCTGCCTATNGGATGCTGGTCAATATGCAACCAACTATTACCTTCATTGGTTCGCCACGCNAAATTGTGAGTCCAAGGACGCCAAATCGTCACCCCGTCAAAGCTNACGAGTAGATCGTCAGTGTCCCAGACGTTCGCGAAAGCNTGCTTGACCTTCGGGATGTCTCGAATATACCACTGGGCAGCGGTATGTCCGATGCCATAACTAGGCAAAATGGCCCCGTGGACTGAAGTGGGCCATCTATCATCATCCCAAGTGGAGATATCATTTCGATCGATACCGGTTCCTAACTCCTCAAGATAGTCCCAAAGCAAAGCCAATGCATGTGTTGCTTCCGTTTCGGCTAAAGCATTGGCATAGACAACAAACCCGAACTCTTCGAGGTACTCCGCGGCATCTGACGCGTCAATATCGAAACGAGGCACAGACTGATACTGGATTGTAATATTTGGTTGCATAACTTTCCGGACTTTTTGATTTGATTAAAAGCGCTTTTGCCTTTTACATTAAAGTTTTGCGNCTCGACACTCAACAAGAAAGCTCAGGTTAAAAGAAATCACCTAAATAATTACNGCNACCNCACTAGTCTGTCGCAAACCANAAAACCTGGATTAAGGGCGTTTTACTCTCGGGAGANGAAACTAAATGGAATCCACGTCCCGTTCTCCTAAATTAATCTGCCACCACCTAACAAGCCCTTNAATTAAATNTATGTTAGCGTTTCGTTATGTCTGAGAAGGTTTAAGCTTTTGAAAGAATACAAACCGGGCATCCTNAATTCCTGGGTCCTTGCCTCATACGGCGCNCCAGCNCTACCTCTAGCCATGGTTGGGTTACCAATGGCTGTGTATCTACCTGCGGTTTACGCAGATAACGAAGGCTTCGGATTAAGCCTTGCTTTTGTCGGCGCGGTCCTCGTGCTAGCAAGAATATTCGATGGCGTGACTGACCCAGTAGTAGGCTTTATCTCGGATCGTTGGCGCACCCAATGGGGTAGGCGCAAGCCATTCGTCTTGTTGGGCACCCCAATTTATATCTTTGGGATCTGCATGCTATTCATTCCGCCCATTACGTTCAGCCAAGTTTCTTTTTTGGGCTTAACCTTTAACAGTGGTTACCCATGGATGCTCGTGATGCTGGTTATCACTTACGTCGGTTCGACGATAAAGGATGTTCCCTACAGTGCCTGGGGAGCCGAGCTTTCGCCNAACTATAANGAACGAACGTTGGTCACCAGCTGGCGAGAGGGCTTTAGNGTAACTGGCTCTCTAATTGGGGCATTTACCCCCGCAATTATATTCTTCTTTGGATACGCTAAACCCACTGATGCTGTTTTCTTTCTCTCATTAGCGATTGCCATAATCATGCCCGTNGTTATCGCAAATGCGATGATATCCGTGCCCGAATTNAANCAACCCGAGAGAAACCAGCAACGNTTACCGTTGANTGAGAGTTTCCGNTACGTCTGGCAAAACGAGCCTTACCGCCGCCTGGTCATTGTTTTCCTGTTCTCGACTATTGGTTCAGCTATGACCAATACGTTGTCTTTTTTTTTCGTCAAGCATGTTCTGCTAGCCGGCGATCTATATGGGTTCTATCTGGCGCCTTATTTCGTCTCACAACTGATAGCTATACCTCTTTGGTTCAAATTATCACGAAACATCGGCAAACACCGGGCTACCATGGCCGCGATCGGTTGGTACGCGCTTTGGTCATGCTTTATTCCACTTATTGCGATCGCGCCACTTGTCTGGTTTGATTCGTTCCAGATCCACCTGATCTTAACTTTTTTGCCTGATGCGGCTTATCAATCGGCAGTGGAGTATTTTGACGGTATCCCAACCGGAAAATTCTTATTCTTCATCATCATTATGTGTCTAAAGGGATCCTCGATAGGCGCCCTTTCAGCACTACCCTATGCGATGGCTGCTGACGTGGTAGACGTCGACACGGCCATGACTGGCAAACGCCAAGGTGGCGCTTATTTTTCAATATGGTCAATGACGCGAAAGCTTGCCTACGCTTTGGGTCTATTTGTAGGCACAAGCTTAGTCGTTTTTTGGGGGTTCGATTCGCTGGCAGACCCTTTAAACACTACGAATACGACCTTCTCTCTTCTAATGTTGGCTATAACTTATTCGGTCATCCCAGCGATGTTTAAGTTCGTTGCCATGCCTCTGCTCTGGAACTACCCTCTAACAGAACAAAAAGTATCCGAAATGCAGCAGGAAATAGAAGCAAAGTAGTTACTGGCTTTCAGCAGAACCGCCTCCGGTGATAGTGGTTCTGTTTCGCATAGCTTCCTGGGCAGCTTCGCGCTCAGCCCTAACTTGAGCTTCACTTCGACACCTCGACACCCGCCTGATCGAACCCATAGGCGCCTCTTTAACACACTGATTGCGGGCTTTCGCTGCGGCAGCTATTTCTTCTGGAGTGCGCTCCGTAGATGAGCAACCAAACAAGAATAGGACACCAAGAAAAACAATCAGCGTTTTATTCATCTAAACCTCTACAGCTAGTAATAAGAATTCTCAACCTAGGAGATCATACAACACTGTATCACCGTAATATTGACGGAATTCGTCAATTCTTGCCGGTCATCGGATTATTATTTTATTTGACACCAGATTTAATTAAGGTATTTTGCAAATGTCTGTTAAGACATTGACAACATTTATAAGTGGTATCCATGGGGGGTATATGCACTATTCGTTTATGAAGCGCGTAATTGCGCTTACATTATTTCTATTTCCGTTCGCTATTTGGTCAGCTTCCGTTAACTCAGAGGAGCTTGAAGAGGTAGTGGTAACGGGTTCTTATATTAAGGGAACGCCTGAAGACGCACCTCTTCCGGTAACGACCTTGCAGCGCGAGGATCTGGCACTGGAGGGTTCTCCAACCGCCATAGACTTGATAAAAAGTTTATCTTTTTCTCAAGGTGCTGATGGTGAAACTGACCAGTTTCAAGCAGGGGCTGGAGCTGACAGGGCAACCGTTAACATAAGGGGCTTGGGACCAAGCCGGTCTCTTGTACTTGTTAATGGCAGAAGAACGACTTGGTCACCTTTTGCAATAGGTGCACAGGCCCAACTGCTTGTCGACGTCAACATGATGCCATCAATCGCAATACAGCGAATTGAAATGCTTCGCGACGGAGCTGCGGCAACATACGGCTCTGATGCAATCGCTGGCGTAATGAACTTCGTGACTCGCTCAGATTTTGAAGGATTTGAAATTTCTGCCAGCCATAAAGACATCGAAGATGCTGATGGAGATAGCGAGTTCGGCTTCATTTGGGGCGGCTCTTTCATGGACGGTCGTGCGAATATCGTAACTTCTGCTAGTTATATTGAGAGAGGCAGGCTTCGAATCGCGGATCGTGACTGGTCTTTGCTCCCTTTTGCGGACAATACCCGAGGCGGCTGGTCCTCCGTTGGAAGACCGGCAGTTTTCGTGCCTAACCAAAACTGGTTTAGTCCTGCGGGCCAGGCACTTACGGCAGCAGCAGGGGGATTCGTCGGCCTGCTAGGAACGGGTGTTGTGGATCCTAACTGTGAAAATCTTGGTGGTGCACGAACTTCCGTCGGCGTTGCTGGCAATACATTGGGCGGCTTCTGCCGGTTTCAGTACACAGCCTTTGATAATTTGATCGAAGACGCAGAAAGATGGCAGTGGTTCACCGAAGCATCATTTGAAATCGGCGACACGATGGAGCTCAGCATGGAGCTGCTTATCACTGACAGCGACGTGCCCGGGTGGGGGACCTCGCCATCTTATCCGCCAAACAAGTTAGTGGACGAGAACAGGCAAGTTCTTGCTGGCAACCCTGGCTTGGTTGAAATGGCTAGGAGATACCCAGACCTTTACGGTGATAACGCTTTTTGTGCAGAGGCTTTCTGTCGTTACGCGGGAGATGGCGGCGCGCAAGACGCAGCCGGCATTCCTCTTGGCTTCCAAGAAACGGGATGGATCTACGGTCGTTTTTACGGTCAAGACGGACCTCCCAGGGAACACCATAGACGGTCAGAACTCGTTCGTTTTGCAGCAGCATTAGAAGGCGAATGGGGAGAGAGGGATTGGCAAATCGCGCTAACCTATTCTGAATCAGAAAGAAGCTCTGCGGGTGGCGACACAATGGTCTATCGCGATGCGATAGGTCGACTTGGGCTTGCTGGTGATGCGTGTGAAGCCGCTGTGCCAAACGAGTACAACGCTCAGGGCCAATTGGAGTTCTCACTCTCAACTTTGCAGGCAAACGCCGGACAAGGACCCTGCCAGTACTGGATTCCATTCTCTACAGGGATGTATGGAACAGACCCACTCGTACCCAACGCGGCGCGAAGTAATCCGGATTTCGTGCAGTCTCTGGACAACCGTTCTATCCGTGACTACATGATCACAGAGGGCGCATCGGAGGGTGAAACGTCTCTACTGACTATCGATGGGATATTGTCCGG
>NZNP01000119.1 GCA_002694945.1 Gammaproteobacteria bacterium | reverse complement strand
CATACCCGTCGCACCGCCAACCAAAAGGATAGGACGATGACCAGCTAACTGGAATCGACGCAGCGCTAAAAGCGGAACTAAGTTCCCAATGTGCAAGCTATCCGCTGTAGGATCAAATCCGCAATAGACGGTTCTGCTGCCTGACTCAAGATGAGCGATCAATTCTTGTTCAACACTAGTTTGGGCAATAAGGCCCAGTTCTTTGAAATTATCAATAAGACTCATCGGATTCCGCTAATTGAGGTAAAAGGAGTCGATTTGCAAGCGCGTCGGAGACGCGCAACATAACGTATCTAAAGATTGTTTCCAAGACATTGAGCAATTATACGCTAGTATTTTTTTCATATTTTTTATAAAGTTAGCGCCGTCATTTAAAGTTCGGCTCTAAAAGAATCACTAGAAACCCATTCTTGTTCCGTGAATTCCTATCCTAAGTCTAATCTCAAGATCGCGCTGCTGCTTAGCATCGCACTGTCAGTAATCATCGTTATATTACCAGTCGACGAAAGAATCGATGAAGCAACTCCCGTTTCTATAGAGGTTGCTAAAGGAGATCCTGAATCCAACACACCTAAGAGTAGGCAGTTGGAAATCCCTCAAACATTACCGAAAGACGAAAAATGGATCCACCTAAAGATCCGAAGCGGAGACAACCTCGCAAGAATATTCCAGCGCGAGAATCTAACAGCCGCAGATCTCCAGAAGGTTCTTGATTTGGGAGAAGAAGTGGCCTCGCTCAGAAAAATACTTCCTGGACAGGAGTTGAGTCTGAAAGTCGACCGGTCCGGTGCGTTACTTTCAATCCAATATAAGAAAACTGCTCTTGAAACTATGCTAATTAATCGCCATTCGACCGGTTTTGAAGCTAAATGGATAAGAGCCGAACCCGAGAGATTAATAGTCTTCGAATCTTCTAAAATCACCAAACAAACCCCTTCTCTTTTTCATGCCGGCAAAGCTGTAGGCCTGTCCGACAATATCATCATGAAGCTAAGTCATATCTTCCAATGGGATATAAGCTTTGCCCTCGATCTGAGGAACGGGGACTCTTTTTCGCTGATGTATGAAGAAATCTATATCGACGGGGAAAAAGTAAAAGAGGGACAGATCATTGCCGCAACATTTCACAATATGGGCAAAATTCACATGGGAGTACGATACATCGACCTAGCTGGCCGATCAGATTTCTATACGCCAGAGGGGCAAAGTATGAGGAAGGCATTCATCCGTGACCCCGTCCATTTTTCTTACGTCAGCTCTAGTTTTAATCTCCGCCGCCTCCATCCTATCCACAGGAACGTGATGCCGCATCGAGGCATAGATTATGCCGCAAAAAGCGGGACTCCCGTTATTGCATCGGGCGACGGACGGGTTACTACCCGCCGCCAGAACGAGTCATCGGGCCGTTACATTGTGATTCAACATGGAGAAAAATATACAACCAAATACTTGCACCTTTCTGCCTTCGCGCGAGGCATAAAACCTGGGGCAAAAGTACAACAGGGCCAAACCATAGGCTACGTTGGTTCTAGTGGCTGGGCCACAGGTCCGCATTTACATTATGAGTTTCTTGTAAATGGCGTCCACCGCAATCCAAAGACCGTCTCATTGCCAAAAGCAGAACCGATCGCTCAAGATGAAATGCAAAGATTTAAGAGCCAGATTAGACCGCTACTTGCACAACTCGAGCTTTATCGAACAACCGGGTTTGCAAGGGCGCTAGAAGGCGGTAGCACTGGCAAGTAAATCAAACCTTCAGGCCGGAAAAACCTAAAGAGAAAAAGAGTTCCCGCACCCGCATGTCGAAGTGGCGTTGGGGTTTTCTACCGTAAAACGAGATCCTTGCAAATCTTCTTTGTAGTCGATTACCGATCCAGCAAGATACTGATAACTTAGCGCATCGATAAGCAATCCAACCCCTGAGTTTTCAATCTGAGTGTCGTCCTCTTCCACGTCTTCGTCAAAAGTAAAGCCGTATTCAAAGCCCGAACAGCCACCGCCAGTGACAAAAACACGTAGTTTGAGATTTTTGTTTTCTTCTTCTTCGATCAACCCACGGACTTTAGCTGCAGCCGAATCTGAAAAGACCATTGAGATTGGTTCAAATGTAGAAATTTCCATACTATAGATATAATGGATACTAAGATTTAGTTCAAGCCCGCTTTGACTTCACAGCAGAGACTGAAGCAACTGTCTGCTCCTTTTCAGGCTTTTCCAACGCCTTCGTTGACTTGGGTTTTGCGACATCATCCCGTCCTTCCGGTCGATAAACCATCTTTCCATCAACTCGAGAGCCTTTAACCATTTCAACTAGTTTGTAGTAAATGTCTCCGTATATCTCAGCTTTCGCAGCAAGTTCTATGTGGTTATCCGAATGAATGTCCCCGTATACTTTCCCGTTTACGATTACATTTGGTACGCGGATTTCTCCATGCACTAATCCTTTGTGACCGATGGTGAGCTGGGCCTTAGAGCCAGCCTGAGCGTAGATATTCCCCTTTACGATACCACTAATCTGCATCTGATCACTGAAGTGAAGATCCCCTGCGATTTCGCAATTTGACGCAATAAGCGTTATACCGGATTCGCCATGCTTATTTCTATTTAACATCCTTATCCTCCGTTCAAAGGCCACGTGAAACTCCTTTCCAACCGTTGCGATTTTCGTCCCGAAGTTTGAGCTACGATTTGGACTTTTTGTGGTTCAAACCCCTTAGGAATAACCATTTCACCGTTGATATTTTGAAAATATCTAAACCTGAATGAAACAGGATGAGCTTTATCCCCGTCAAGTTCATTTAAAGCAAAAATCTCTTCAGTTCTACCAATCATGCCTGAAACAGACACTTCAACCCTACCCTGAACAAATTTATGATTCTCCACTACCTGGGTTAGTAATAAGGAATACTCCACTTTGTTGTTAGAGTCGGGAATGGAGACATCGAAGTTTTCGACTCTCAGTCCTTTTTTATCGGTGTTTGGAGCCATAACTCCTTTGTAAAAACTAATCTCCTCTTTCAACTCAGCTATGCTTTCTTGCTGCAATTCGACTGTATCTCGAATTTCGGCATTAGCCTTCTCATCGATTGCACTACCCACGCGAAGCGTC
The DNA here is from genome assembly GCA_002694945.1 of Gammaproteobacteria bacterium. Lineage (GTDB taxonomy): Bacteria > Pseudomonadota > Gammaproteobacteria > Pseudomonadales > Azotimanducaceae > UBA9659. The sequence goes on along the minus strand of NZNP01000119.1, from coordinate 9,016 downwards.
GCAACTTCTTTCTGCATCAACTTAATCTGTTCACCGGCAGCTCGCAGCTCTTCTTGGAGCTGGTACTGCTCTACCAACCATTCATCACTAATGGCCATGCCTCGTTCTTTACCCTCGTAATAGGTGAACATTCCAAACAAGCAGACGCCACAAATCGATAAGGTCATAGCCATAACTCTAAAAATTGGTCGGTTAGGCACCACAACCATTTCATATCTTTTGCTACCTTTTACGGATGCCATGTTGATCACCTATTACTTACTTCTAGTACCATCTTTTTTTGCAGCTTCGGTAACGCTAGACCAAATTCAATCGCTTTACTTCAAAATGTTTCTTGAAAAAAAGGGACAGCAGCTTAGCACACTTCGTCAACACTCTTGGCTGGAGAGCGGAGTAACCGAAAATAGAAAATCTTCTTTTTGACTTCACTTGGCATCTATCTACTTAAAATTTCACCAGCGTTTCTCTCAAAAACGTTTGATATTGTTGCTATGATCGAAAGTACGCGCTTTCCTTTTCGGACGACAAAGACTTCTCACGTCTCTAATTTTTCCGATATCTATACCAAAATTTGTTTCTTTTAGTCTTCATGAATAGACAAGAATTGGAAAAGTTTTACTAAGTCCAACCAATTAAACATGGCATTTCGGTATAATCTTCNNCCACTNTAGGAGAATCTATGCAGCGTTCTAAAGCCCTTTTTGAAGAAGCTAAACNNNTTATCCCGGGCGGTGTTAATTCTCCTGTAAGAGCATTCAGTCGAGTAGGAGGCCAACCTGTTTTCTTCAAGCAGGGTAACGGCGCCTGGTTAGTCGATGAAGACGGCCAACGGTACATTGATTACATTGGCTCCTGGGGGCCAATGATTGCTGGGCATGCACACCCGACTGTCGTAAAAGCAGTGCAAGAAACCATGGCCCTTGGNCTTAGCTTCGGTGCTCCAACCGAAATTGAAACNAAGCTTGCAAAAAAAATTCAGTCAATGCTNCCGACTATGGAACTGGTCAGAATGGTCAATTCNGGGACTGANGCTACCATGTCNGCNATCAGNGTGGCCCGCGGNTTCACCAAACGAGATGCCATCATCAAATTTGAGGGTTGTTACCACGGTCATTCCGATGCCCTANTAGTAAAGGCGGGCTCTGGCGCTCTTACGTTGGGAGAGCCCGACTCGCTAGGAGTACCGGCAAGCTTTGCCGAACACACTCTGACCCTTGAATACAACAATATTCNTCAGGTTAAGGANGTCTTCCGCGATCGAGGGAGAGACTTAGCTGCTGTAATTGTTGAGCCTGTTGCTGGCAACATGGGATGTGTGCCGCCCGTAGCAGGTTTTCTCGAAGCCCTTAGAGAGGAGTGCGACCAACATGGGGCTTTGCTTATTTTTGACGAGGTTATGACTGGTTTTCGGGTGGGAAGAGGCAGTGCTCAGAATCTTTACGGCGTAAAACCAGACTTAACAACACTTGGGAAGATTATTGGTGGNGGCATGCCGGTTGGAGCTTTTGGCGGAACTCGCGAAGTCATGGAAGTGGTTGCACCACTTGGCGGTGTTTATCAAGCCGGAACACTATCAGGTAATCCTATTGCGATGCAGGCCGGTTTAGCCACTCTTGAACTTATTGACAACGATGACTTTTATGAGCAGCTCNANNCNAGAACCTTTCANCTCGTTGACGGAATGAAATCTCTAGCGAATCACGCCGGTATAGCATTTTCAACTAATCAGGTCGGGAGCATGTTCGGCTTTTTCTTTACAGAAACTGAACCCGTGACTACTTTTTCTCAGGTCATGCAGGCTGATGCAGATAGATTTAATGAATTCTTCCAAGGTATGCTCGCTCAGGGTATCAATCTAGCTCCCTCGCCTTTTGAGTGCGGTTTCGTTTCCGCCGCCCACGGAGACACTGAGATTGACACAACCTTGGAAGCTGCCGAATTCACTTTCGCCAAAATGAGGAATTAACCCTTGAAAGGTTACGATATCTACGGCGTCGGCAATGCACTGGTCGATAGCGAGTACGAAGTTACCAATGCATTTCTCGAGGCTGCAGGGCTATCAAAAGGAATGATGACCCTGGTCGAGGAGGACGAAAGAAAACATCTTATAAGCCTTCTCGAAGAAGAATATGATTATCAGGTTATCAAGCAGGCGGGTGGAGGGTCCGCAGCGAATACTATGGTTATTGTTTCTCAACTTGGTGGCGACGCCTTTTACTCCTGCAAAGTTGCCAATGACAGGATCGGTGATTTCTTCGTGCGCGATTTAGTCGAGGCAGGTATTGATACGAATCTTTCGTCCTATAGAGAAGCAGGCAATACGGGACAATGCATCTCGATGATCACACCGGATGCAGAACGAACCATGACAACCTGCCTCGGAATCACTAACTTTTTATCTCCCGCTGAACTTAAACCTGATGCGCTTCGGCGCTCGAATAAGCTTTACATCGAAGGTTACCTGGTGAGCTCCGCGACGGGCTTCGAGGCCGCTATTGAAGCGCAGACGATCGCCAAGTCAGCAGGAGTAGAAGTCTCATTGACTCTCTCCGACCCCGCCATGGTCGAAAATTATCTCCCTAACTATCGATCTATACTTGACTCAGGCGTCGATCTACTGTTTTGCAATCTTGATGAAGCCAAGCTGTTAACCGGCACTGAAACGCCCGACGACTGCGTCCGACAGCTACGCAATATTTGCTCTTGCTTTGTTATCACCTGCGGGAAGGAGGGATCGCTCGCCTTTGACGGAAATAGCACTATAAGAACTGAGGGTAAGGCAGCAAAGGCGATCGACTCCACGGGGGCGGGGGATATATTCGCTGGTACGTTTCTTCACGGTATTTGCCATGGAAAAGATTTTACTCAAGCTGCTGAGTTTGCAAACCGCTCCGCCTCANTNCTNGTCGCCAATTTCGGNGCAAGNCTCAAACANTCAGAGGTAGATCGTTACCTGAAGATCTAAAACAAANTTAATTGCTGATCCGTTAGCTCTGCTAAAGATGTTTGTCGGAAACCCAGTATGGCATCTGCTATGGGTGCCAGCTGGCTTTCAATATAGAAATTATAATCGATCAACGACGCCGAATATTGAATAGGTTCAGGTCCGTTGATNGTCATTCGATACTCAATCCAACCCCCTTCTTCGTAAATAGGTTTGAGGCCCCGCCTGCTGCGCTCTTCNTCGACCATTTTGGCTGCTTTGACGTGAGGNGGAATATTCTTGCGATAATCTGCTANTTTTCGACGCAGTCTTNGTCGNAGGGTCAGTTTTTCATCCAACTCACCGCTCAATANCCGCTTGACGATATCACGGATAAAGTCAGCAACAGGTTCTTCATGAAAAATCTTGTGATACAGTGTTCGTTGAAACTCTTTAGCCAGAGATGACCAATCACTTCGAACACTTTCCAATCCTTTNAAGACCACTCTTCGATCGCCGCCGGCATCAGATACTAATCCAGCGTAACGTTTCTTGCTGCCCTTTAATGACCCCCTGATGGAGGGCATAAAAAAACGTTCAAAGTGAGTTTCAAACTCCAGCTCCAAAAAGCTCTCTATACCAAAGNTGCGTGCGAGCTCCTGACTCCACCAATCATTCAAGGATTCTACTAACTGAGCGGCAACGCTTGCTACCTGCTCGGCTTCAGCTGCCATATGAACAAATAGAGAATCTGTATCTCCGTAAATAACCGTGTAGCCATTTTCTTCAACTAGATCGCGGGTCCTACACAGNATTTCATGTCCACGTCGTGTAATAGAACTAGCTAACCTAGGATCAAAGAAGCGGCACCCTGGTGTTCCCAGAACCCCATAAAACGAATTCATGAGAATCTTTATTGCTCGTGATCCAGCCTGATCTCCCTCCTTCTTCGCGACATCACGAGCCTGCCAGAGATGCTCTATAATCTCCGGCAGTACATGCTTTCTCTTCGAGAAGCTAGCACCAAGGAAGCCAGGAATCCTGAACTCATCGTCCGCCATCATCGCTAGAGGATCAACATGAAAGGTCCTTATAATGCTGGGATAAAGACTTTTAAAGTCGAAAACCACAACATCATCAAAAATGCCGGCCGTGGACTCCAGAACATAGCCACCCGGACTATTGACGACACTTAGCGGATCTACGATTGGCGCAACAAACCCTTTTCGATGCAATTGTGGCAAATAAAGAAAGTCGAAGGCAGCAACTGACCCACCCTGTCTGTCTAACTCTAAGCCCGTAAGACAACTGCGTTTCACAGCAAAGTCTATGAGTTTTGTTTTCTCGAAGATCTCCATGACAAGTTTGCAATCTTCCAAATTATAGCGGGCCAAAGCATAGGGATCATTTCTATGGAGCTCTTCTATCTCGATTGCGCGAGCGTCAACATCGTGTATCAACTTGCCGCGGCCTAGCAATTCTCTTGATACNTTCTCGAGGGAGAAATTTCTAAAACTATAGGTAGCGGTTTTCAACATTTCTATACCGTCTAGCACGACCCGACCTGGCACCACCGCAAAAAGCCGTTGCNNNCCTTTTTCAACGACGCGCCAGCTAATTTGGCTATTGTTTCTACCCAATGTGAAACTTATATTCAGCGCATCACAACGCTCTTGGAGATATTTGAGATCGAAGCCAACAACTGCCCAGCCAACCACCACATCAGGGTCAAGAAAAGTGAACCACTCCAGAAACCGAATTATCAGTGACTCCTCATTCGGGGCCCACTCAAGGAAGTCGAACTCCGATTTCCGTTCTTCACCCACCATAAATACCCTATCTCGGCCCAGGCCATGTNCTGCAATACTAAGTAAGGTCTTTGTAGTGACCGATGTTTCGATATCTAACGACACAATCTTGAGAGCTAGATCTTGTTTGGCGGGCCGCATTCTTGGGTTAATAAATTCCACATAACCTGATTTTTCCTCGGCGGGGCCAACCACTTCTGCAACACCACGAATAAATCGCTCCATCAGATAACGGTCCGTCGGCCTGAGATCCGCCTCAAAAACCGAGATATCTCTCCGCTCTAGCAAACGGCGCGCGAATCCNAGATCACGCTGACAACTGAAATAGCATGCAAGACAAGGTTCTCCTGAACGTAAACATTTCAGGTCAACNTCCGANTATCGCCAGTTTACTANTCCATCAAGGCACTTAACGACTCTGTGCCGATCGTTCTCTGCTATGAAGAAAACCGACTCTGTCTGACTAATTTGAACTCGGGCTGGTCCCTTCTCGGTAGCNAACCAAAAGATAAGTGACTGTCCCTCCGCGTCATCACGCCATTGACGAGTAAGAATCAATCCCTGCGCGGTTCTCCCGGAAATGTCAAATCTCCTGAACCAATGTCTTATAGTAACGACCTGACTGGTCCCCGATCACGCTCACCGGTATATGAAAAGTTTTTTCCAGAACGTCGGTCGTTAAAACTTTTTCCGCCGGGCCAGAAGCGACGACCTCGCCTTCAGAAAGAAGAACGATAACATCGGCCACNTCCGCGGCGAGATTGATGTCATGCATGACGATCAGCTGGCCAGTTCCCTCTTTGCTGAATTTTCCTAACAAATTCAACACGTCTCGCTGATGTTTTAGATCCAAAGCAGTCATCGGTTCATCTAATAACAAGAACGCTTCATTACCTTGCTCCCAGACTTGAGCGAAAACCCGTGCAAGCTGCACAAGCTGCTTTTCGCCACCAGATAAATGGGTATAAATTCGGTTCCCGTCGACATTGAGCGAGGCCATAACTGTTTCCGCTATTTTATCTGTCCCGACAACACCAAAAGGAGTACGTCCCATAGCAACGACTTCTTTCGCTGTAAATGGAAAATCGAGAGTACTTCTTTGCGTCAGCACGCCCATTTGTCTCGCTCGTTGACGCATCGGTAGATCAATAAGAGGGCTACCATCTAACAGCACATCGCCCTGGTTCGGTTTTTCATAGCCGCTGGCTATACGCAGCAGTGATGATTTCCCTGCACCATTCGGACCCAACAATACGCAACGCGTACCACTCTCCAGAGTCAAACTTATTTTGTTGAGAACTCTTCGTGTCCCCGCAACAAAACCAACCTTGTTAAGGATAAGTCTCACAGCGTCACTCTATCTCGCTGCTCTTTAAGAATGAGAAAGACAAAGAAAGGACCTCCAACAAGTGCTGTAAGAATTCCTACAGGGAGCTCCGCTGGAGCAAAAAGGCTCCTCGCGAGGGTATCCGCTAATAAAAGCAGCAAACCACCCATCAAAGCTGAACCCGGCAACAAAGTTTTATGATTCGACCCCAAGGTCATTCTAACTAAATGAGGAACAACCAATCCGAGAAAAGCTATTACACCAGTTAATGCCACAGCTATACCCACCGTTAGTGCACTAAGTAGAATTATTCTGACCCGCAGACGCTGATGAGAAACGCCAAGATAGGCGGCTTCTTCTTCTCCCAACGTTACCACATTGAGATTAACCGACTCCCTGTAGAGAAGTCCGATCGCCAACGGTATTGCAGACGCAATAAGAACTGCCGGCCAGTTAGCCCCATTCAAACTTCCGAGCGCCCAGACCGAAATCGAACGAAGCTGAAGATCCGATGATAAATAAGACAGTAATCCTACCCCCGCAAGCGCNATGGCGTTTATAGCAATACCCGCCAGAAGCATCGTCGATACTCCACCACCTCGTTGCCCGACCAAAAGTACAACATAGGTGGCAGCCAAACCTCCTGCGAACGCGCTGCCTGTCATCCCAATCAGCGCCAATCCGTGGCTANCTCCTACAACAACGAACAATGCTGCAAATAATGCTGCTCCGGCAGACACTCCAATCAGCGCGGGGTCAGCCAGGGGGTTGCGAAAGAGCCCCTGGATAGAGGNACCTGCAACTGCGACCCCTGCACCAACCATTAGTGCAAGCAAAGAACGAGGCAACCTGATATCTAAGACAATTGTCATCAAACGNTNATCCCCTTCTAAACTTAGCACCTCCNGCAATTCATTCNTTGTTATGGGAACGCTNCCNGTCAACAGAGACACCAANATCGATAGAAAGAGCAGCATCAAAAGGCAGGCAATTTTCAAGGCAGGANTACCGGCAGAGAGCGCCACAATCTGAAGCCCGATTTCGTCACTCTAATCTTATAGGCAAGCAGTTCGACTCCATTCGCNGCAACTGCTCGNAGCAATTCTCCGTATCTGAAGTCAATGTGATCCGCTGGCCGGACTTCCCTTACGCCCGTGTGCTGAACGCAAAAAAACAGCACAGCTCGATATCCTTCCTTTACTACTAGTTCCAGCTCTCGCAAATGCTTCGAACTACGGGCACTGACAGCATCAGGAAAATAACCGACACCCCTACTTGATGGGTTTTCTAGGAGCGTCACGCTCTTAACCTCTACATAACAATCAGATCGCTCTGGATGCTTGAGCAAGACATCTATGCGCGAGTTCTCATTACCATATTGAACCTCTCGATTAAGCTCATTGTATCCAACTAACTCAGCTATACNGTCAGCTTCAANCCCGTCCGAGACAAGTTGATTCGCACGAACTGTGTTTACACCGATAATATGTCCCCGACGCGTCTGGATGTACTCCCAAGTGTATTTGTACTTCCGGCTAGGATTTTTTGATAACGAAAGCCAGACAGGCTGTCCCGATTCAATGCAGTTCTTCATCGAACCCGTATTCGGACAATGCACTGTCACAATGCTGCCGTCTGATAGTTCGACATCTGCAAGAAAACGCTTATAACGTCGGACCAGCCTGGCCTCTGTCAACTCTTTCATCGAAGCGCACGCGCTATCCGAGTCACGGCCTCCTCGAGTTGATCAAGATTACGCGCGAAACTGATTCGAACTTTCCGTTCCGCCTGATGAAACCCGAAGTCAGTTCCCGGTGTAATAGCTACAAATTCGGTTTCCAACAAACGAGCACAAAAATCCTCGGCGTCCTCGACTTCATCCGGTAACCCGCAGTAGACATAAAACGCGCCTTCGGGGTCCTTAGGAATCTTAAAACCCAGCTCTCTCAGAGCCGGCACCAGAAACTTCCTGCGTTGGCTGAACTCGACGCGTTGTTGTTCCAGAATTTTCATCGCGGATTCTGAGAATGCTGATAAAGCAGCGTGCTGGGCAATTGCTGACGGACATATAAACAAATTCTGTGCGAGCTTCTCTAAATCAGGGGAACACTCTTTTGGTACTACAACCCATCCGAGCCGCCAGCCTGTCATACCAAAAAACTTCGAAAAACTATTGATAACAAATAGATCATCACCAATTCCAAGGGCAGTGTGTACGTTAGTTTGCTTTTCGCTCACCCCCTGGTAAATCTCATCGACAAGCAAAACTCCATCACGCGCTTTAACACTTGCATAGATTTCATGGAGCTCTTTGACACTCAATACAGAACCAGTAGGATTTGAAGGCGACGCTACGAGTACACCCCTCGTCTGTTCATTCCACCAAGTCGTCACCAGTTTGGCAGTTAGTTGGTAATTATCATCCGGGCTTACGGGTACCAACCTGCCCTCGGCCTCATAATTCGATAGAAAGTTTCGGTTGCATGGATATCCGGGATCTGCGAGTAGCAGATTTTCTCCAGAATTTACCAGCAGCCCAATCAGAAGAAGCAGACCACCACTTGCGCCCGCGGTAACGAAAATCCGATCGGTCTCTATATCGACGTTAAATCGCTTTGCATAATAAAGAGAAATAGCTTTTCTGAGTTCCGGCGTACCTCTAGCATCAGTATATTTCGTCATTCCTCCACTGAGAACACGCTTCGCCTCATCGACGATGGGTTGAGGCGTAGCAAAATCAGGCTCACCAACTTCCAGATGAATAACATCATGACCCAGAGTAGACAGTTCATTTGCCCTGGCCATCAGTTCCATCACCTTAAACGGTTCAATTTCTTCTAATCGTCTAGCTAACAGCAAGTTTTTTTACTCTTCGTCAACCCTATATTACATCAGATATCCCCACGGCCGCGGCTCTTCAAATATGCTTGGCGAATCAGATGCTATCTGGTATCGTTC
>NZNP01000118.1 GCA_002694945.1 Gammaproteobacteria bacterium | reverse complement strand
TGAACAATACAAAGATTTAAATCAATACCGAAAGATTCATGAACAAGCCGAAGCGCTCGATCGTCTCCCCATAGAGTTTGCTCATTTGATCGGTACCAACAGTTTGTACCAGTTTGAAGATGGCAAACCAACTCCCAACAAGGAAGACAATGCCTACATGATGGCTGCAGGCTAAAATCCCTAGGCATGACTAAAACATTGATTGAGAGACCTTGATTAAAGTACTGGAAATTGGCGGTTTCAGCGCCGGATATTTTGGCCGACTGTTTGCCCAACATGGCGCAACGGTAGTCCGGGTTGATCAGGGCAACAGTCACTGCCCTTGGGTATCCGAAAAATCAAACGACGCTTATCTGCACGCTAACAAATACTGTGTTGAGGCCGCCAACCCGGTCCAGCTCTCTGGTTTAGCAGATGAAGCCGACGTTGTTGTTTGTGAAGCCGAGACTGCGGACGAATTGGCTGATCTTGGCTTTGATGAATGGGCAACGAAAATCAAAGTTGCCATCACACCCTTCGGCAGAACTGGCCCGAAGCGCAACTGGCAGGCGACGCCGGCAACCCTGCTGGCGATGGGAGGGTACACACACATCATTGGCGACCCGGAACGAGCACCGCTGACTCTGCCAGGTTATTATGTGGAGTTTCAAACGGCAACAATGGCCTTCGCTGCCGCAGCTGCCACTTTTTTTTCCAAGCAATCCGACGTTATCGACATCAGTATGTTGGAGTCAGTATTGTCTTTGACCCAGTTCACCAGCATTCGCTGGCATTGCGCCGGTCAAATCAGGGAGCGACATGGCAACGACTTCTATTTTATGGTGCCAAGTAATCTATATCGAACCAGCGACAGTAGTTGGATTTACATCAGTATCGTGCCCAATTTCTGGGATGGATTCTGTGTGTTTTTAGATCGCCCAGAACTGCTAGTTGACCCGCGCTTCGAAACGAACGATCTAAGAATCATTAATCGTGAGCAACTCTACGAGTTGGCTGGTAGCATCATCGGCACACTGAGTGTCAGCGAATGTGTTGAACGGGCTGAGCGTGCAAGGATTCCTTTCGGCGTCGCCCAGACATTGACCGAAGTGCTTGAGGACCGGCATCTCGCAGAACGAGATTTCTGGCAACCCATCGAAATCGAAGGTGAGTCGGTCCACATGCCGAGAGGTGCATACCAAATGCACGGACGTGCCCCCACGCCTGCCAGACCGCAAACACTGATTGCCAATCATCGGTTCCCGGGCAGCGGACAATGACCAACTTGCCGCTACATAATTTGCGAGTTCTGGATTTAACTCATGTCTGGGCCGGGCCTCTTGCTGTCAGATTTCTCTCTGACCTTGGCGCCGAAGTGGTAAAAATAGAAGCGCCCTATGGACGAGGGCCACGGGATGCCGCCTATGAGCCACTCGGTGGCTGGCTCGGCGGTGAGGCCGGTGACGAACCATGGAATGTCAACGCGATTTTCGTGAAATTCCATCGTAACCGTAAGAGCCTCTGTCTCAACTTAAAACAGCCCAGAGTACGGGAATTGTTTCTTCAGCTGGTCGAGGTAGCTGATGTGGTTATTGAAAATTTCAGCGCAGATGCTATGCAAGACCTGGGTCTTGGTTATGAAGAGCTGAAAGCCATTAATCCACAAATAATCTATGTGAGCATGCCCGGTTACGGCATGTCTGGCCCCTACCGGGACCGCGTTGCATTTGGACCAACGGTTGAGGCAATGTCCGGCTTGAGTAGCATGTTGGGATACAGCCCAGACGAACCTTACAACTCTGCCATCGCACCCATGGACCCGATTGGCGGTACCCATGGGGCAGCAGCCGTAATGGAAGCCCTGCTCCGGCGAGAGCAGACCGGCCTTGGCAATATGGTGGAAATGTCGCTCCATGAGGGTGGAGTCAACTACAGTGGACCCTGGTTTATTGAGGAACAAGTAGGGGATCCGCCGAGGTGTATTGGCAATCGCCATCCAGCCATGGCCCCGCATGGTATTTATCGATGCAAGGGCATCGATAAGTGGGTAGCGATTGCCTGTAAAAATGACCAGCAGTGGTCGCGGCTCTGCCAAACACTTGGAGGAAAATTCACGGCAGAGATGACGCTGGAGGACAGGCAAACGCATCACGACGAGATCGACCAGATGCTTGAAGCCTGGACCGAGCTGCGAACCAACCTTGAAGTGACCGAAGCCATGCAAAACCAAGGTATCGCTGCGGGACCGGTTAACACGACGCCTGACATAACGGCGGATGAGCAGATCAAGGCGAGACGATTCTACGTTCCGTACGAACAATTCGAAACGCCAATGCCTGGCAATGCCATTCAAATGAACGGTATTGATCGAGCCCAATGGACACCCTGCCCTGGGCTAGGCGCAAACAATCGCGAAGTTTTACAAGACTGGCTCAACCTAGATGATGAAGTAATCGATTCCCTCGAAGAAAAAAGCTTTATCTTTGATTCACCTCCTTCTTAACTCGTTAAAACACCGTACCCGATGTATAAGCTCTTGCACTTTAACCACAAGAGCTGACTGTTCCAACGCTTTATAATCTCTTCATGAACCTGCCAGACCTGCCTATCAATGATGTCCTTAACGATATCAAGACCGAGCTCCAGAACGAGTTGAGTCTCGTGATAGAAGCACCGCCAGGGGCTGGCAAAACTACCCAAGTGCCTCTTGCTTTGTTGGAACAGAGTTGGTTGGGTCACAACAAGGTCATCATGCTAGAACCACGTCGCCTCGCAGCAAAAACTGCTGCGCACCGAATGGCCTCTATAATCGGCGAACCGACCGGCCAGACAGTTGGCTACCGTATGCGGGATGAAACCCGGATCAGCGAGCACACAAAGATTGAAGTCGTCACTGAGGGTGTCTTCGCTCGGATGTTACAGAACGATCCCTCACTGGAAGGTATTGGGCTAGTCATATTTGATGAGTTTCACGAAAGGAGCCTAGACAGTGACCTCTCGCTAGCTGTCTGTTTGAAGATGCGCGAGATCTTCCGAACTGAAAACCCCTTACGTCTCATTGCCATGTCCGCGACGCTGGACAGCCAGAAACTGATCAAAATTATGGATGCACCGGTTGTTCGCAGCGACGGTCGAATGCATCCCGTCGAAATCATTCACGGTCGAGCAAGCCAGCCAAGGGATAAGATTGTTGATCGCATTGTCGAGACGACCTTGGGCGCAATAAGGCAAAACCCGGAGAGCAGCCTGCTGGTGTTCTTGCCGGGGCAAGGAGAGATCCGGCAAACGTTTGACAGACTGAGAGAAAGGCTTGATTCAACGATCAGCCTTCATCCCCTTTACGGCAATTTATCGCTGGCAGAGCAGCAAGCCGCCATAGACCCTGTCTCTAAAAATCGCAAGGTTGTGCTCGCAACCAATATTGCCGAAACAAGCCTTACGATCGAAGGCATCAATGTCGTGATCGATTCAGGCCTAGCAAGAGAGCCATCTTTCGATCCGGGCAATGGAATGAGCCGATTGCAGACCGTAAAGATATCAGCTGGATCAACTATCCAGAGAGCTGGACGAGCCGGACGACTAGAGCCGGGTCGCTGCTACCGGCTCTGGTCAGAGCAACAACAGGATCAGCTTGCACCCCATGTCACGCCCGAAATCCACAAAACAGATCTGGCAGGGATGGCCCTCCAATTGTTTCAGTGGGGGTTTCAATCACCGGGCGAACTGAATTTTCTTGACCTGCCAAAGGCCGGTAACTGGGAACAAGCTGTATCACTACTAAATGATCTCGGTGCTCTAAAACCAGATCTCTCGTCCTTAACTGAACATGGCGAAGCGATGGCTTTAATTCCAGCACATCCGCGCCTAGCCCACCTGCTGATCAAAGGAGCTGAAGCTGGCAACACAGAAAAAGCGGCCCTACTGGCAGCACTGCTCAGTGACCGCAACCCCCTGTCTCAGGAAAATCCCGATATAACAACTCACTTGGCCGTCTTAAGTGGCGAGGAGACCTGCGCCAAACAATATCGTGGCTGGTGTCAGCGTACTCAAAAGCTAGCAAAACAGCTTGCCATACATGTTCGGAATATCCCGCAGGATTCGGTTCTGCCGGCAGCAGAAATCCTCGGGTATCTCCTTGCCTGCGCTTACCCAGACCGAATCGCACGACGACGTCACAAGAGCGGTTACCAGCTCGCCAATGGTCGCAGCGCCTCATTCCCTGACAGACAACCACTGGAGAAACACACCTGGCTCGCCGTCGCAGAGGTCAGCGGACTAGCTCGAACTCGTGGTGATGTCATCCGCAGCGCCGCACCATTAGATCCCAAGTTGTTTGAAGGTGTGCTTTCATCGAGAGTAATTCAAAAAACACTGATCAACTTGGACAAGAAGGCAGACCGGTTCGTCGCAGAGAAAAGACAACAGATTGGTCAACTTATCCTTTCAAAGAGCTCTTTAGAAAGTGTCACTCCAGAGGAACGGGTTACAGCGATTATCAATGCTATTCGAGAGAAAGGTTCAGTTGCGCTCGCGTTCTCTGGGCAGGTAAAAAGCTGGCAGGCTAGAGTGTCGCTCGCAGCAACACTAGACGAAACGCTGCCGGATCAATCTGACACAGCATTAATGAAATCACTTGAGGTCTGGCTCACACCTTATCTGGCCGACACCTCTAAAATAAGTGACATAGGAAAGCTCGATTTTCGATCAATCCTGAAAAACCAACTGACCTGGGAGCAACAAAAGTCGATCGAAAAACTTACCCCGACTGAACTTAGCGTGCCCTCCGGCGATACTGTGAAAATCGACTACTCTCAAAACCCACCAGTACTCGCGACCAAATTGCAAACTATGTTCGGCTGCACCACCACTCCCACCATATTGAATGGTGAACTGCCACTCATGATCCATCTGCTGTCACCAGCAGGTCGGCCCTTACAAATTACCCAGTCACTCGAATCGTTCTGGCGTGACGTCTACCCGGAGGTTAGAAAAGAAATGAAGGGGCGATATCCAAAGCATCCTTGGCCCGATGATCCACTAGGCGCTCCACCGACCAATCGGACTCGCTGATTAATCCAATGATCCTATGGACGAGAAAATTCTTAGGTGATTTAAGCTGAAAATCGACTAGTAAACAGCTACCACAAGGAAGGTTCTGGTTTGTTTGCCTATCCCCAGCGTGACTTCATCACCAACCTGAGCGCCCATCAGCATCTGACCTAAAGGCGCGACAGGTGTAATGACTTGTATTGGCAGATTGCCACAAGTAACTTTTAACCCTCCCGAACTGGGTCCTACAAAAACGAAGGAGTTTTCCCCGCGTTCATTCTCCAGCTCGACCAGAGAACCCATCGTCACCTCGCGAGTTTGGCTAATTTCCATTTGCTCAAACAAGCGTAACGCTTCTTCCAGCTGCAATATTCGATCTGACTGACCGTGTGCCAGGTAAGCTGCCTCTAGTCCGAGCGTGTCATATCTATTTTCAGCCACATTCTCTTTATTGGTAGCCGTTTCTTTTGCAGAATCCGCAGCTTGAGCAGCCTTGTCTCGAGCTTCTTTTAGCTCCAGGACAATTGATTTCAGAAGTTCAGTTTTATCCAACATGCTATGCTTTCGAAAATAAACCAGTTGTGGTCCCACAGGGATAACACAATGTTAGACTTCTCTCTGCGAAATGTCGTTCAGCTGATTTGGTTTTATCAACCGTCTTTGATCAAAAATTAATGCAATTTAAAAAAAGGATACAGTCGCCAATAGGGCAGCTCATTTCACTTACGAAACATAAATATTAGTTTAAACAACGAGGTTCAACGTGCAGTTTGATGATGTCCTTCTTGGGCGCCGCAGCATTCGCGGTTACAAATCCGACCCGGTGCCGAAAGCGCTAATACAAGAAATACTACAACTAGCCATGCGTTCACCTTCATCAATGAATACGCAGCCGTGGAACTTTACAATCGTCTCAGGCGAAATCCTGAATCGTATTCGCGCGGGTAATACAGAGCGTAATCTTGCGGGCGTACCTCATTCACGTGAATTCCGCATCGGACAACCCTTTGCCGGAGAGCATCGCGATCGGCAGGTGGGCGTTGCCAAGCAATTATTTGCGGCCATGGACATAGCTCGAGAAGATAAAGAAGGTCGCCAAGATTGGGTACTTCGTGGCTTTCGTCAGTTCGATGCACCTGTCTGCATTATTATTACTTATGATCGGGTGCTTGCTGACAGCGACGACACTGCCTTTGACTGTGGGGCGGTCACCACAGCGTTAGTTAATGCGGCATGGTCACGCGGACTCGGCTGCGTCATCAACAGCCAGGGTATCATGCAATCTCCTGTGGTACGCGAGCATGCAAACATTTCAGACGACCAGGTAATTATGAAAGCCGTGGCCATGGGCTGGCCTGATGATGGCTTTCCCGCAAACGCGGTTATCTCAGAGCGTAAGAGTGTCGATGAAGCCGCAACTTTTCTGGGGTTCGAAGACTAAAAGTGTAGATGATAATGTAAAAATTTAGGCGGAACAGAGGCGGGGACTGCCAATGTTCTCGCTTGGCTTTTTCTACGGATACTAGGTGATTGTCTGAGCATGTCCGCCGAATTTATGCCAAAAGCAACCCTAAACTGACCAGCAATGCTCCACCAAAATCGAACTTTATAAGCTTTACTGCAAACCCTCAGGTAATAACCAGCGACCATCTTTTCCACGCGTAAATTCGAGTTTCTTCTCGACCATTTTCAGATCAAGACCCCGATAGTAATCGGGATTATCGCCAATCCAACGAAGGTCTTCGTCATCTTCGTCAAAAGTGACTTGCAACAGGTAAAGGACTTCTCTATCAATGTACGCATCATTCGCAATTGGCATAATCAGATCTAATTTGGAAAAGTGTATATATCCTTCAAGTGCTATTGAGAGCGGCGAATAGATATTATCGCTAGTTAATGTCTCTAGCTCTTTTTGACTAACAATGTGGTAGAGGGTCATAGACGAAATCACGTCAGACACAGCTAGAAAACGTCCAGACTTATTTCGAGAAACAACATGAGCTTCCAGCACCGCTAAAGGATGAATGCCCCCTAAAATATGAGGAAAAAGTTCACTGTCTGTTCCCTCAAAATCAGCCTCCTTATCTCCCACAGGAGCTGTCCCTTCAAAGATAGTTTGGACACCGGTCGCAGCAAGTGAATCGACTGACATCCTTAGGCACAGCCAATCTCCTTTAACCTCTTGATAAAAGTGATTACCGATGGTCAGCAAAAAATCTGGATTCGCCGTTGCGTGAGTAAAGTTATCCTGAGTGTAAGTCGGCGGAAAATAGGTCGTATTCGTTTTCAGGGCCTCGTCCCACATACTTTTTTGAACTAAGTGATAAACATAGGGATATTTCTCCAAATATTCCGCAGTGTTCGCCTCAGAAGCGGAGGCAAAATTTAGAGGAAAAGATAAAAACAAAGAAAGTATGCACCAATGTATGCTGCGACAATTTTTCATCATGCTCGCTCCAGAGGACAAGGGGACTAGAAGCTAATGTCTTCGGCACTTCTTGTCAAAAAAAAATCAGTAACGCGATTTTTTTTGGGCTAATTAACAGGCGGCTGCATTAGAAGCATGTTGGAAGCAATAATCGCTTCAACAGCGCTTGGCTCAAACCTACCTGACCGCATTACCTACAAGCAAAACCCGCAAACGCACTCCTCCCTGATAATATGTTGAAAAAGCAGCGTTTAATCGCAAGCAACAACTAAAATAAATCCGTGGGGATACGTATTAATGACGGCGACAAGCGCAGCGAATAAGAGCGAGGATCACACACTCGGCTACGGCTCAAAACGTTACCGGACCTATGTGCTTCTTACGCTAACGCTGATCTATATCATGAACTTCGTTGATCGTGGTTTGCTAGCCGTGGTTGGCCCCGATCTAGTGCCAGAGCTGGGTATTTCGGACACACAGTTTGGCCTGCTGACCGGTTTTGGTTTCGCGTTGCTTTATACCATCGTTGGTATCCCTTTGGCTCGTCTCGCTGATTCATCGAATCGAGTCTGGATCATGACGGTTTGCGTGGCACTGTGGTCGCTGATGACCGCGCTCTGTGGCCTAGCAAGCGACGTCACATTTGGGTCACTCACGATCGGTGCGTTTTGGATTCTGCTGATGTGTCGCGTCGGTGTGGGTATTGGCGAGGCCGGTTGCACGCCCCCCGCTAACTCTCTCATAGCGGATTACTTTGCGCCCCGTGATCGCTCGCAAGCTTTGGGTGTTTATGCGATGGGTGTGACCCTAGGCACCATGTTTGCGAATTTGATCGGAGGTTGGGTAACAGATGCATTTGACTGGNGTACAGCGTTTTTCGTGGTCGGGCTACCGGGACTACTCATAGCACTTGTTTTCAAGTTAACCGTTAAAGAACCACCACGCGGCTATACGGACCCNCCTGGNACAGCGACTCANGNGCGTGTTGAGNTNCNTGAAGCGATACGGGAACTCATGAACAANCCAGCTTTTTGGCTAATGACCGCNGGTGCGACGATNGCNGCNTTTTGCGGNTANGGGATCTCGTCNTTTCAATCTATCTTTCTAGTACGAACTCATGGCATTACAACTGGTGAAGCCGCCATTTGGATCAACACGCCGGTTTCATTGTCTGCAGCGATTGGAACGTTTGCGACAGGTTGGTTAGCTACGCGCCTCTATCAACGACATCCCGGCGCAATTGCATGGGTACCCGCTCTAGGTTTGGTGCTTTCCGTGCCTTTTTATGTATTTGCTTTTACCACAGATAATTTACTCTACGCTGGTCTTGGTTTAGTAATTGGCGGGTTTGTGAAATATGGCTATATCACGGCTCAATACACGATCGGTCAAGGCGTCGTCTCTATGCGCATGCGAGCGATGTCCACAGCGGTACTATTGTTTGTCGCCAACTTAATCGGCTACGGGTTTGGACCTCTATTTATCGGTGGAATTTCTGACATTTTTTTTACAAATGGCGCCACCGAACTAGGAGTAAACGCAGGAGAACTGGCAAGGAATCAGTGCCACCCACGTGTGATTGGTGAATTGAGTGAAAATCTTCAAATGGTCTGCGGCCAGGTTTACGCACAAAGCTTGCAAACCTCAATGGTGATAATGGCGGTCCTCTACACTGCGAGCTCGCTATTCTTTGTAATGACCTGGCGGCGGCTCGACAAGGACATGGTGGATAGAAACTGAAGTTCGGGGCTACCACAGGTCGGCCCCAGGACTAAGTTTCAGCCATTTACAGCTCTTCGAGTGCCTCCCATTCTAACATCCGTTTTTGCAACTCAGCCTCAAGCTGAGTTGCCTTTTCATAACTGCTAGTCTGTTCATCCGCAGACAGCCGAAAAAATTCAGGCGAGCTAATCGTCTCATTCAGTGACGCAAGGTCTCGTTCCACGGCCTCAATTTTCGCCGTGATTTTATCCAGATCCCTCAATCGCTTTTGGACAGCCGCCTTTTCTTTTTTCCGTTCCTCGTGCGCATTTTGCTTCAATGCTTCTGCTTGCTTTCCCGGAATCGCCGCTCTGGGATTTTCAGAACTGGCCCAGTCAGCGTACCCACCGACATACTCCCGGATTCTTCCATCACCTTCAAAGACAAGTACGCTTGAAACAACATTATCCAAAAATGCCCTGTCATGGCTGACCAGCAGCACCGTACCATCGTAGTCCACCAACAAAGACTCCAATAATTCGAGTGTTTCGACATCTAAATCATTGGTGGGCTCGTCTAGAACCAAAAAATTTGCGGAGATGGAGAAGAGCTTGGCGAGTAGCAGCCGATTTTGCTCACCACCTGAAAGTGTGCGGATAGGCGCTCGAGCCTGATCTGGATTAAAGAGAAAATTTTGCAGATAGCTAATGACATGCAGATCCTTGCCACCGATCTCAAGGAAGTCTCTCCCTTCGGCAATGTAATCATGGACACGTTGTTGCTGATCTAATTTTTCACGCGCCTGGTCAAAGTAGGCAACCTGCAATCGGGTCCCGGTTTTCAAGCTCCCTGAGTCGGGCTCCAACTCTCCTAGTAGGAGCTTGATCAAAGTTGATTTACCACAACCGTTAGGTCCAAGAATCCCGATCCGATCACCTCGCTGTACGATCAGATCCAAATCACGAATAATTTGTTTATCCGCAATGGACTTTCCGATATTGACTGCTTCCTTCACTAGCTTGCCAGAGGCCACGCCGCGATCAACTTGCATCTTTAGTTCGTGAATAGGCAATCGTTTGCTGCGCTCTTCACGTAACAACTTCAGTGCTTTGACCCGCCCTTCGTTGCGGGTGCGCCTGGCCTTGATACCCTGGCGAATCCAAACCTCTTCATTTTTAAGCTTTATGTCGAACTGTCTGTCTTGAGCGATTTCTATCTCAAGATCCTTGTCCCGACGGTCAACGAAGTTAAGGTAATCGCAGTTGTAGCGTGTAACGCGCCCTCGATCAATATAGACGATAGCCGTTGCAACGGCTTGCATGAGTTGGCGATCGTGACTAACAAAAAGAATGGTGCCATTGAACTCCAGGAGAACATTCTGCAGCCACTCTATGCCTTCAATATCGAGATGGTTTGTTGGCTCATCAAGAATCCATACATCCGGCTCCTGTACTAGCGATTGCGCAATTGCCACCCGTTTCAGCCAACCTCCTGACAGACTTGATAGGACTGCTGCCGGTTCCAGGTTCAACTGACTCAGAGTCGCTTCTATCCGGTGATTTATATTCCAACCGTCGAGGTGATCAAGAGAGGCCTGAAGTTGACCTAGACGTTTGGTGTCTAATTGGTCAGCAGTCCTTTGGGTTAACCGATAGTACTCAGCTAGCAATAGACCCAACTCATCAAAAACTGAGGCGACAGCATCATAGATTGTGACATCACTGCGTTCGGGAAGACTTTGGGCTAACGTGACGAACTTAAGCCCGTCGGCTTGCCAGATCTCCCCATCATCTACCAACACGTCTCCCGCCACAATGCCCAGAAGAGTAGATTTACCCGCCCCGTTACGTCCGGTAAACGCGAGACGCTCACGTCTCTCGATAGAGAGGTCGATACCATCCAGAATTTGATCTGTTCCAAAGGCAAGTGATAATTTTGTCAAAGTTGCAATCGGCATAAAGGCGAATATAGCTGTCCTCTTGTCGGCGAGCACATTACCCTATTCCTCTCTTTCCAGTAAGCCTGAGTTATAATAGACCTCCCGAAAATTGCAGTTGGAACTTGTAGTGCTAGATACCCACACCGCTCAGTCTGTTATCGACCATGGATTATCGCTAGGCGCGGACTTCGCTGAAGTCTTCGTCGAAAAAAGCCAATCCAGCACAGTCAACACGCTAAGAGAACAGGTACAATCTGTCGAATCCGGCATCGACTTCGGGATTGGTCTGCGTATGGTCTATGGCACAAAGGTGCTATACGGCTATACCAATGACACAAGCGCCGACGAAATGATGCGCATTCTCTCAGACCTTGCGTCCCGCGATCTTCGAGACCCAGTGATCACAATGACCTCCTTCGATTATCGAGATTCGCCTGATCGCCATCCACTCAAACAGATGCTGTCTCATGACCCCGCTATTGAAAGTAGGGTTGCCTTCCTTCTGAAAGCTGACGCTGCAGCACGCGCAGCAAGCAACCTGATCTCTCAAACCCGAGGCATGTGCCGAGAAGTTGAACAGCGCATTGAAATCTTCAATAGCGAAGGTTTGCATATCGCAGATACTCGCCACTACGCGCGCGCGACAATGACGTCCATTGCTGCTGATGGATCAGAACAGGCGACCGGCATGAGGAGCGACGGCGGTATGATAGGTTGGGAACTCTCGGAAAAACTCGATGCCGAACAGACAGGTGCAGAAGCGTCACGCCAAGCAATGGTGAATCTGGGCGCAAAGGCTTGTCCTTCAGGCAGAATGCCTGTTGTCATCGGAAATGGTTTCGGCGGTGTGATTTTTCATGAAGCTTGTGGTCATCTTCTGGAAACTACATCGGTCGCTAAAAGGGCTTCAGTCTTCCACGACAAACTCGGCGAAATGATTGCGAACCCAGCGGTGAGCGCCTCCGACGACGGTACACTCGTCAATGAGTGGGGCTCACTGAATATCGACGACGAAGGAATGGAAACTCAACATACCCAGCTAATCAAAGATGGCGAGTTGGTCAGTTTCCTGGTCGATCGCATCGGATCACAGCAAACAGGATACGAGAGAACCGGGTCTGGACGCCGTGAATCCTATAAATATGCCCCAGCATCACGAATGCGAAACACCTTCATAGAATCTGGTGATGACGAGTTCGACGAGATGATCGCCTCTATAGATCGAGGTATCTATGCAGCGCAGATGGGTGGCGGGTCAGTTCAACCAGGTACCGGTGAATTCAATTTCGCTGTGACCGAAGGTTATTACGTTGAAGACGGGAAAATTCAGCATCCAGTCAAAGCAGCGACATTAATAAGTACGGGCCCGGCAGTTTTGAAGGAAATTTCGATGGTGGGCCGTGACTTCTCTCTGGCATGCGGAATGTGCGGGTCAGTTTCCGGAGCCATTCCTGCTGCGGTAGGCCAAGCGTCTCTCAAAGTAGACGACATACTAGTAGGAGGAAATGCATGAATATTGATTCAAATGCAGAACAAGTACTCTCGCTTGTGACCAAATACGGAGCCAAAGGAGACCTGATCGTAGATCAAGGTAATGCGATTTCACTGAAAGCTCGCGACGGCCAATTGGAGGAGCATAAAGTTACATCCAGTCGTATCTTTGGATTGCGTGTTATCAAAGACGACAAGGTTGGCACCGCATATAGCGAAGCCGCAGATTCTGACTCATTGAGTTCACTGGTTGAGCAAGCGTTGACCAACGCTAGCTATGCCACGCCCGAGGTCCACGAGAAGATACTAGCTAATGATGCTCAGCTCTCAACTGATGATGGTATTTTTTGCCCAAACGAGACGGCAACAACAGACGATAGAATCCGGCTGGCACTGGAACTCGAACGCGAGCTAGCGTCGCGCGACAAGGTCAAGAATGTACCTTACAACGGTATTCAGGATGGCGTGGGCGAGCGACATGTATTTTCCACTGAGGGCCTGCACGCATCGACGCGGAGTCGTTCCTGTTCTGCATTTGCCTACGCCTTGATTGAGGACGGCGAGAAAAACGCCATGGAGGGATCAGGTCAGGTTGCTCGTCTTTTTTCAGATCTCGACAAGACCTCGCTCATCGAGAAGGTATACCAGGACGCCATCGATATTCTTAATGGTGAACCCGTGCCCAGCGCACACTATGACGTTATCTTCAACAAGGAGATGCAGGCTTCTCTTTTCGGCGTGTTCTCAGTCATGTTTTCAGGCAAATCCGCCAAAGACGGTATCAATCCAATGCGAGATAAAAAAGGCGAATCTATTGCCGACCCCCGTCTAACCATCATAGATCGACCGGACCTGATGGAAGGTTTTGGCTACAGCCTATTCGACGATGAGGGAACACCTACCGAAGCGCTTGAACTCATCAAAGATGGCACGCTCACATCACTTATACATAATAGTATGACTGCCTCGTACTTCGAATCGGAATCTACAGGACACGCAACACGAGGCCCGCGTTCAACTCTAGGTGTCGGTCTGCATCAGCTCGCTATTAAGGCAGGGGACGCAGACGAGAAGGAATTGTATTCTGGAAAGTACCTGCTAATCACAGATCTAACCGGGATGCACTCGGGTGCAAATGCCATCTCCGGAGAATTCAGCTTTGGTGCTTCAGGTTATCTGTGCGAAAACAGCGAACGGCTGAAGCCGGTGCGCAACATCACCGTCGCAGGGAACTTCTATGAAATGTTACAAGCCATCAGTCTGATAGGAAAAACATCACACTGGAATTGGCAACGCTCTTCATTCATGCCGTCGATACGCTTTGCTGATGTTGCCATTTCCGGTTGACTATAAGCAAAAGTCGAGCTCTGCCATTAGACTAAACAATCGATCACATACTGCGTAAAGAGGCGTCTCTAAATCCGGTGGAAGACGTTATTGTCGTTTCATCGGAATAGTCATGCAATCTTTTCACTTTTTTCATAGGCAAGCTCCTTCTTCAACTGGAATTTGCGCATAATGCGTCTGAAGTCGTATACAATCCAAAGGAACCATCCAACGAATGCAACACCAACCCACGCAGTCGAAAAAAGAAACAGCGCTGCTATCCAGATTGCAAAGAAAAGAGGCCAGCGCGCAAGAATCTTAGGTATCCGAGAGGGCGTCATTGTGATTCCGGGCGAGTACACCAGCGACTTAACTCTTAAAAACCAGCCATTGGCGAGCAAAGCGGGAATAAAAATGAACCACGGCGCTGGCTCACTATCAACGACAGGATCGTCATCCAGGGGCGCGTCGCCTGCGGAACCACCTGCTGTCAGAGCGGACTCGACCGCACCCCAAACATAGGCTGCTGTCGGACGCCCTATCGTACCCTGCATATTGGCATCAGAGGGAATCGAGCGCCAACGATAAAGCAATCTTTTCTCACTAGTCAGCGCAAGGACCCCTGGCTGAAAGAAGCCTTTCGGATGTTCGATATCCCAGTTCGCACCGCGCTGAAGAAACTCAAGGTCTCCTTGGTTCGCGTAAAGCGTCAGCCAGCCTCGTTCGCTACAGATTCTAGAAATTTCCTGGTGAGGATCGCCAATATTTTGAAAATTGAGCTCCCAGTGTTCGTTGGCCTGATCCGCAAGCTTCTGTGGTTCGCTCGTGACGGCGTAAATTTCACCGCCTGCAGAGCGAACCTTCTCAACAATATGTTCGTTAACATAGCTCCGTAACTCGGCGCGACATGGTGGTCACCAAAAACCCCGATAAAAGAGCAACAAGACAAACTGATGTTGGGCCAACACACGGTCCAGCCAACTAAGACGCGCGCCCGGTGGTGGGTCAAGTTCTGCCTGGGCGCTATGAGAGATCGACGAAAGGTTATGTTCAAGCAGACCGATATCCCAATTATCTGAATCGCCTCGCACCCAGAACGAATGTTGCTCACAGCGGTCGCCACCGCAAACAATGAGATGCAATTCCTCCCTATCAATCAAGGCGTCATCTGGATTAAGTATACCGGTGACCTCGAATTCATCTTTTACGGCGGCGTCTGTAGTGTTGAACCAAGTGATTGCTGCATCAACTCTTGGTTGCAGGGCTTCAGGTATCGTTTCGCTAACTTTAGGCATCGGGTTGTTTTTTTCGATTTACTCAGAATACTATTCGTTTTTTCTGCTCGAGTATATCTTAGCGCTTTAAAGTGACCTTGCCGATTTTTCGAATTAGGCTTTCGAGATATACGACCTGACTTCTTTCGCTACCTTACGAGTTATTTGGTTTTATATTGACTGACACCGTCGTCTGAAGTCTAGAAACGAGAGAAAACCAGAGGTTGAGTGCCAAAAAATCTTGTCTACCTCATTACAACTTGTAGAGGCAATGCGAGCAAACGGCCAACCAGTCCGGGACATGAATGACTTGAGCAAGGGACACCGTTACCAAAAAAAGAAAATCGCGATACCTATCAGGAGATGACCGCAATGTTCCTACAGAAATACCTAAATGAGGGGTGAGAACTCTTTTAATTGCAAACCGGTAAAGCCGCAGTTCCCAATCTGTCTTAAATGGATCTTCTGACTCTCACTCTGGGCGCATCAATTCTCTCTAGACCTAAACAGAAACCATGATAGAGACCAGCCATCGCTATTCATCAATAATTGCTACTGCACGGGTCCAACCAGCGGAGGCAGCGCGAATCTTGTGCGGGAAGCAGGAAATCATAAAGCCATGAGAGGGCAAAACTTCAAGGTTATGCATTTTTTCAATGTGGCAATAGCCAATCTCTCGACCGGCTTTGTGCCCTTCCCAGATAAGGCTGGCATCACCGGTTTCTTCATATCGCTCTCTCGTATACTCAAAAGGGGCGTCCCAACTCCAGCCATCAATTCCAGTGACTCGAACACCTCTCTCCAATAAGTACATAGTGGCATCGTGCCCCATACCGCACCCATACGAAACGTAATCATTCTGGCCATAGCGTTTACCAGCGGCCGTATTTACAACCACGATATCTAGGGGTTTGAGGTCATAGTTAATCCGAGCCAATTCAGCGGCAACATCATCTGCCGTCACCACATAGCCATTGGGTTTATCGCGAAAATCCAGCTTCACGGCATCGTTGAAACACCATTCCAGCGGGACTTCATCGATCGTAATAGCGCGCTCTCCCCCATTCATCGTCGAGGCAAAGTGATACGGTGCATCTAGGTGTGTTCCATTGTGCGTGCTGAGTTTAATAGTTTCCACAGCCCAACCTTCGGCATCCGGGAGCTGTTCGGCAGTCAGGCCAGGAAAACTGGCGATCATACTTTTGACACCAGTTTCATGATCGACATACGTAATTTCTGGCTGCATACCTGGCGGATCAGAGACAACTTCTGTTTCAAGGAAAATAGAAAGGTCAATAAATTTTCTCGCCATGATTAGTCTCCTAGCTTTACATAGATTGTAAGTCAATCAATCGGCGGATGAATTCTGTACCTTGCTCCAATTGGTCAACCGAGATGTACTCATTTGGTTGGTGGGCTTGATCAATTGAACCCGGTCCACACATTGCCACGGAAAAGCCTGCTTTCTGATACTGTCCTGATTCGGCTGCGTAAGGCGCGACTTCCGTCGTATTCTGACCAGAAAGTTGCTTCGCCAACTGCACTGCTTCGGAGTCTTCCGGTGCATCAAAGCCCGGCACATTTGCATGCACTTCTATCTCAACCTTGGTGTCAGGGCTTACCGACTGCATCTCCGGCTCAACCACATCCCGGACATAATTTACATACTCATCAAAGTAGGACATAGCATCTTCAGTCGGCAGAGTTCGAATATCAGTAACAAAGTCGCAATGCCTGGCTGTGATATTGACGGCCGTACCGCCGTGAACTACACCGCAGTGCAAAGTTGAGAAAGGAGGTTCGAAGGCATTATTTTGATCGGCATTCGCCCCATTTTCTCGCTGCTTTTCTCCCAACCAATTTATTAATCGACCAGCTATCATTACGGCAGGGACACCTCGGTGCTGCTGGCTGGAATGAGCTTCAAGACCAGTGATTCGAGTATCAAAGTGTAAAATACTCTTATGACCAGTGACGACTCGCATACTGGTCGGTTCGCCGACGAAGACCGCTCGGACTTCAGGCAACTGATCTTTAATCGTCTCAATAAGTTTCGGTGCGCCAAGGCAACCCACTTCTTCATCGTATGAAAGCGCTAAATGGATCGGACGTTTCAGGTTTGACATGTCAGGCACAAGCGCGAGCGCTATGGCGGTGAACGCCTTCATGTCGCAAGTGCCACGGCCATATAACCGGCCATCTTTTTCTGTTAGTTCGAATGGGTCCGTCTGCCAATCCTGGCCATCTATCGGTACGACATCAGTGTGTCCGGAGAGAACAATACCACCAGGATTCATTGGCCCGATAGTCGCATATAGATTAGCTTTCTTTCCGCAGTCACTGATTATTCTTTTCGAACTCACCCCGTAAACAGACAGGTAGTCCTCTACGAAAGAAATTAGATCAAGATTCGAATTACTGGAAACGGTCGGAAAAGCAATGAGCTTCTCCAGCATTTTTCTCGAATTATAACGTGATTCAGACATAACTAAAGGATACGACATGTAGCAAAAAAAGTAACAACCTTACTCAAGAAATCCAAGCAAGGTCTCGCAAGGTGTCGACAAAAGGGGGGGCAAAATGGGTCCATAGGACTTAAGACCAAGAAGAGATAAAGATGGTTTCCTAATAAGCTTTCAGTCCGGAAATAAAGACTTTGACTAATTCTTTTATCCTCCGACAGACAGTCGACCCATCCGGAATTCCTTGGTTTAATCCGGCCGCACCAAGATTCAACACTTCAGCAGCATTTTTCCCGCTAAGTCCAGCCGCTTTGAGATTAATATCTCTGGCCCTCGACGTAACATTTAACGCAGTGCCGACTCTCGTCGAAGATGCTACCTTTAGCTTATGAAACTAGTCTATTCTCATCCTAATTCCATGATCATCGGGAACATGGCAAGCGCTTTACACGAAATCGGTATATGTACTGAAACGAGAAACGATATTCTCGGCGGAGCCTCTGGCGAAATCGCACCGGGAGAAACATGGATCGAACTCTGGGTCGTCAACGATCGTCAGTTCAAGGTTGCAACAAAAAGGATTGAGGAAATACTGATGCAACCCGAAAGAGAGGATTGGATCTGTAACCATTGCAGGGAGTCTAATCCAGCTACGTTTGATTGGTGTTGGCAGTGCAAGCGCACGACTGAAAATATCAGTTAACCGATCTATTCGAGCTTGACCCCGCTTCGCAACAGATTCAGCCTAGAGAAACGCTTTTTTTAACAAGCGAAGACACTTAAACAACAAAAACACTTTTTTACCCAATCACGGCCATCGGTACTTTTACTAAACTTAGCACCGGGAGATTCTATTTCTTCGGAAATCTCTATTAAGAAAAAGCTCCGCGCCTCTCCAAATAAGGAATTAGCCCTAAAGACTTTGCTTTCTGGACCAAGAGAACACAATAAACGGGAGGATAATCAGGATTGTCAGCAACGCTACGATCAACTCCGCGCCAAACTGCTCACGTAACATATTAAAAATCAACTGGCTTTGCTGCGAATAACCCTCGGGGAGAGGTTGAACTCTGTTATCAACCGTAAATTTCTCGTAAGCGATCAACATCTGGTCAAAACGGTCCGGCAATTGCAATTTGAGGTCTTTCGTTTCCCCTGGATCGCTAACAATATCGAAGAGCCTCCACTCACCATCGCCAAGCGGTGCGAGATTTCTAACAAGCTTATAATCACCCTGAAAAAGGGCCGCGTGTCCGGTCAACTCATAACCGATCGATTCTTCTTCTCCATAAACACGTTGCTTACGGCCATCAATCAACGGCATCAAGTCCTTCCCAGTGATAGGCAACACAGGCCTGCCTCCATAACGCGAGCCAGGTAATGCCGCTCCTGCCATGGAAAGAATCGTCGCAGCAATATCTGTTGCCCATGCGAAGGCATTAGTCTGTCTAACCACATTCCCCAACGGCTCACCTGAAATAATTAGAGGCACTCGCAGACCACCTTCCCCAGCATAAAACTTGTAATAGGCCAGCGGACTCACAGCGGCACTAGTGAAACCTGGGCTGATAGAATTGAAACTACCTCTTTGCCCTAACGTCTCATAGTCACTCGTGTATCCAAGACTTGCGATCATCCTCTGCGTTGCTATATCAGAAGGATTTTGAGCCCCACTGCCTTCGGCCCCATTGTCGGAAGTAAAAATGAATAAAGTGTTATCTAACTGACCTTTATCTTTCAGATATTCCAACAGTCTGCCGATTTCGGCATCCATGGATTCAATCATGCCCGCGTAAACCGCCATTCGCTTGGCTTCATAGCGCTGGCGCTCGGCGGTCAAATCAGACCAACTTAGAGTCGTGGGCATTCTCACCATTTCGGCCGAGTCGGGTAAGATGCCTAAAGAAACTGCTCGCGAAAAGCGTTCCTCTCTCAACTCATGCCAGCCACCGTCGTAACGCCCTATGTACCTGTCAATATAGTCTTGTGGGGCCTGCACCGGAATGTGGACCGCCTGAAAAGGTACATACGCAAAAAATGGCTTACCGTCATGGAGGTTACCATCAATAAACTCGATGGTCTTATCGATCAGAAAATCAGAAGAATAAAAATCGTCAGGCAATACATAACGCTCTCCATCGGCAAACCAATTAGCCTCAGTATAAATAGGAAGGTAAGGACGCTGTTCCCAGTTATCCGCACCAGAATCCATTAGCGCTATAGTTCTTTGAAAGCCACGGCGGCTGGGCAACTTTTCCGGAGTAGAGCCAAGATGCCACTTGCCTGCCAGGTAGGTATGATATCCAGCATCTTCAAGCAACGTAGCGATCGTCACGACATTATCACCCAATACTCCCTGATAATTGTCTTGACGCAGCTGCGATGGCGAGATCATCTCGGGAATGTTTGGCACACCTGCCAGATGACTACTTACTCCCGTTAACAACATAGCCCGGGCCGGCGCACAGTTAGCAGCAGTATGGTAATTGGTAAATGTGATTCCATCAGCTGCAAGCCTGGACAAGGTTGGTGTGCTTATTTCGCTCCCGTATGGCTCGATGTCGCTAAAACCCAAGTCATCAGCAAGAAGAAAAACAATATTTGGTCGTGTCGAATTTGCACACTGCAATGGTGAAGAGAAGCCAAGCACTATCAGCAAGCAGAGAAGCCTATTGTATCTGATCGTTGCTGCCACTACTTAGAACTCGCGACGATTCTGGCACCACCCAGAACAAGGAGAGCGACAATGATCTCAAACACAATCAATTGGGGCGCAAACGCAGCCCCATGAACCACCCAAGCTACTATTCGGCCTACAGCAGCAATTAAGAGGAGCATTGCGGACGGGTAGAACCAAGTTCGTCGACCTGTTACCAGACCTGCAAAGAGGCAAAGTCCAACTACTAGAAAAAAAGCTGATAGGTCTCCAATCTGTGAGCTGAGCCCAAGCCCCGTTTCTATGGTCAGGCCAAGTTCTGGCGCGACACCTGAGGGGTCAACCATCCAGCGCAACCCCATGAAGACAAAAAAAAGACCAACCACCGCAAGCAACAAAAAAAAGACTCGGGGGACTACCGATTTCATAATGAACTCCTTTAAGTTCTATCTGAATAAGCTAAATTAGCTCTTGTAACCTCATAGCCGCGTTTGAGCGTTTCTATGAATATATTGTTTTTTTATAAAACAAACCCCTTCATTAGATCACAGCTCAAAAAGCCGAAAACAGTAATAAGAGACGCTACATAACATACGTCCAATTTTCTCGGTTTAGCGTCGGCGATCTTATCTATCGCCCCTATCAACCAATCGTCGTAGGATCGCTCAGATCTCAGCGGAGCGACCCTCGGGAGTCTATGCGTGTTCCCAACCACTAACCTGAAACCAATCGTACTGCCCCCGTACTGTCCAATTATTATCATATCCCGAAGCTCAAGAGCATCGATAAAACTCTTCATCCTTGCACTATACTTGGCATAACTATAGTCAATACGAATCATCGGTTTGTCCGACCTCCCAAAACCAATCAGATCAGGCGCAACTGCACGATAGCCAGCTTTGGCCAGGATAAAAGTCATTTTACGATAGAGGCAAGACCAACTGGGCATGGATACAGAGAATAATCTTCCCCTATCCTTCATCAACATAACGCATCATCAAATCAGCCCCATCACCCGCTGGCACTTCGAGATAATTTGCCGAAAGGATAGTTTATTAGATTTTCGAATCTTTCGTCCGAAGTTCTGAGTAATTGTATTTTGTTTACCTTATGTAAAGCCTCATTCATTATAATGTGATTCATTATTTATTTTTTCAGACTACCTTAACTATCTACCCACGAATGCCTGAAATATAATGATAAGAAGTATCCATTAAACAGTTTGATGAACTCTCCACCCAATGGTCTGCAACTCCGAAGTCTCGCGACACAAACAGCGCTTATGGATGCCGCAGAAACCCTTATTGCAAATAATGGAGCACACAGGGTAACCATAAAAGATATCGTGCGAGAGGCAGGCCAGAAAAACGAATCCGTCCTACAATATCATTTCAGAAATATTCAGGGCCTTATTGCGGCCATACATCAAAGGCGTAATCAGCAAATTCGCGAAAAACGAGCGCAGATGCTAAAAAAATTGGAAGGCTCGAAAAGCAAGCTGACACTACACGATCTTTGCGAATTGATGGTTTACCCTACCTTTTCGCTTGCCAGAACCGACAACCAATTCAGACACTATGCCGCTGCTTTCAGTCATGAAATTGTGCTGAGCGAAGATTCCGCTCTAACCAAAGTCAGTAAATCAGGCGGAGGAGGCAAAAGTGGTATGAAAGTTGGTGATCTACTGCGACAAGCATTACCG
The DNA here is from genome assembly GCA_002694945.1 of Gammaproteobacteria bacterium. Lineage (GTDB taxonomy): Bacteria > Pseudomonadota > Gammaproteobacteria > Pseudomonadales > Azotimanducaceae > UBA9659. The sequence continues at coordinate 11,840 of NZNP01000118.1, read as the reverse complement.
CATTTAGATACAGCCACTTATCAAGCTCGCATGGAGTTGGCCGTGAGAATGTGCAGCGCTGCAGTAAGCAACCATATGCGAAATAAGCGCCCTACTAAGGGGCCAGCTGCTGACTTTTTTATCAGCAATTTAGTTGATGCTCTGGAAGGTCTTCTGATCGCAAAACCATCACTGAAAACTAAAGGGTAATCGTAAACCCAATCATTGCAGCATTGTTTCGCAACCCGTGCCTGCAATGATCTTATCCACCTGCGCTTTATCCTCATTCGTGAGCTTCTGATACTCCTCATTGATCCAATCAAGACATTTACTTTGATAAGGAAAAGTCGGTTGTTCCCAGGGTTTACCATCAATTGTTGTCGTGATTTGTTTTTCACCGGCTTGCATTGCTTTCGCGTTGGCGATAAGAGCGGGAGCGTAGACCCTTCCGATCTCTTCCAGCAGTGGTCCCAGCACTTCCTTAATTTCGTCGACGGATATCCACCCATCTGCGTAGCAGACTTGTCCACTTAAATCATCAACCACATCAGTCCACGCGAAGACACGAGGCGCCTCCTCAAGACATATCGACATTGGTGTCGGATCGAATTTTGCCAATTGAGTAAGCTGAGCATAAATCCCAAAATCAGCAGATGATGGCCGAGAACCAAGAACATATGCTTGACGGGTGATTATCGCATTCATTATATCTAGAAATCGCCGATAACTCGCTTCTATAACAGGAGCTGTCAAATCGTTAGAACCTACTACGTAAAGACGCGATATCTGGCGGTCTGCGACAAATGATGTGGCTGCTTGATGTTGTTCATTACTCATTTGCAGCCCTCTCCACAGAGGGAGAATACTTCCAGCTTTTTTTATATCCGCATCAAAGTGCCAACGATAATGAAACATAGATTTGGTCAGCCACTCGTCAGCATAGTCTTCAATCAGATAATTAATAAATCCTAGAACCGGATTTTCAGGCAAGGTTTCGCGACCCGGAATCTGATCTTCAAATCGGCGTATAAGTGGCGTCGAATCAACAACCGCTTCTAATTGACCTTGATCGTTAGGTAGATAGAAGGTGGGTAACAACTCTACTTTGGGCGTTGGCAAGTCGACGTCATCAACCAGTTGATCTCCAATAAGCAGCTCATAATTNATATGGCGGTAACGCATATANGCAAGCATTTTGCGTGTNTAGGGCGAACCCGGCGCACCCTTNAGGCGTAGTGGTTGAGCTAAAGTCATGATTAATTCATTCTGCAACTAAAGCCTATTCATAGCATGTCATAATCGTAAAGCCAAACCCCACATGCACTTCAAAACCACGATCAATTTGTTTCTAGTCTTATGTNTGCAAGATATTNAGTCCCTTCTATAGCCTCTGTTTTATAAGTTTGTAAATTGATTTGACNGCGGATGACGCGATATCGTTTGCATACGCGCAACAAAGCCACATAGAGGTAACTTATTGAAGATAGTTGCTATCCATCAAATGGCTGTGCCGCTTGAGGCCAACATTGACAATGCAATGGTCAATTTTTCTAAGCACAATGTATCCCTCGTCGCTGTTGTAAGTGATGTCCGGAGAAATGGGAAAAACCTCATCGGCTACGGTTTCAACTCAATTGGTCGATTTGCACAATCGGGAATCCTTCAACAACGGATTATTCCTCGATTACTCGACGCCAAACCAGACTCTTTGCTGACAAATAGAGCTGATCGCTTCTGCGTTGAATCCGTTTACAGGATTGCAATGAAAGATGAAAAACCCGGCGGTCATGGTGATCGCGCAGGTGCAGTCGCGGCGATTGAGTTAGCCTTTTGGGATTTGAATGCCAAAATCGCTGATGAACCTGCGTGGAATTTGATNGCCGGTTTCGCAGACCTACCTAAAGACATTCCCAATGTAAGCACCTACGCAGCTGGAGGTTATTACTATAAAGAAGGCTCACTTAAAGGATTAAGAGACGAACTTCGTGGCTATATCGATCATGGTTTCAATAAGTTCAAGATTAAAATAGGAGGAGCTAGCCTCGACGAAGATCTCAAACGAATTGATGTGGCCNTAANAGAGAGTCGCGATGCTAACAACGTNGCAGTTGATGCAAATGGTTGTTTTGATANAAAGGAAGCCAATACATATCTCAAAGAACTTGCCGCAAGAAACATCAGGTGGTACGAAGAACCAGTGGATCCATTGGACTTTGAGAGCTTGAAAGCTCTAGCCTCTAATGAAGAGTTGCCGATTGCTACGGGAGAGAACTTGTTTAGCGGCCAGGACGTTCAGAATCTGCTTCGCTATGGGGGCATGAAGCCCAAAAGAGACGTTTTTCAAATGGATGCAGGTTTAGGCTATGGGTTATCTGAATATCTACGAATAATTTCCATGATAGAGCGATATGGCCACGACCGAAGTCAATGCTTTCCTCACGGAGGACATCTAATTAATCTTCATATAGCGGCAGGTCTAGGACTGGGTGGCTGCGAAGCCTATCCAGGCGTCTTTAAGCCGTTCGGTGGGTTTGGTTCTTCGTGCAGAGTAGAAGATGGATTGGTGAAGCCCTCCGACGCACCAGGTTTTGGACTAGAACAAAACGAAGAGCTGTCTCCNTACCTAAAAAATATTAGTGAGATTACATAGTGCGTATTGCTGTTTTAGGTTGTGGTGCCATGGGCTCTATTTATGCCGGACTACTAGCATCGAGCGGNCATGATGTTTGTTGTATCGACACTAATAAGNAGCATGTGGATGCAATAAATACATATGGGCTTAGAGTATCTGGAGCGAGTGGTGATCGAACAGTCAAAGTTAAAGCTTATACTAAAGCTCCTGAGACCGAGGCAGATTTACTGATCGTCGCATTGAAAGCTGCTAATGTCTCTGCCGTTGAGGAAGCCAAACATTTAATTACCAACGGCACCACTTTAACGATCCAAAACGGATTAGGTAGCTCTGAGATAGTTGCTGAAATAATTGGCGCGGAGCGCCTTATCGTTGGCGTAGCTCAGGGCTTCGGGGCCTCTCTACCTGAACCAGGCCATAGTCACCATAATGATATGAGAGCCATACGCTTGGGGCTTTATTCCCAGAGTAGTCGAATAGAGCTTGAAGAAATTGTTCAGGTGTGGGCGAGTGCTGGTTTTGATGCGACGGCTGAACCGAACATCTCGGTATTGCAGTGGGAAAAACTTATTTGCAATGCTGCTTATAGNGGTCTCTGTGCTTTGACGGGAATGACGGTCGGCGAAGTTCTCGATGACCCTAAAGTCAGCAATGTAAGTCGCTCCGCGGCACTAGAAGCTTGGCATATCGCTAAGAAAAAAGGCGTTGAGATTACCGTTGAAGACCCCGAGGTTTATGTGAGGGAATTCGCGGAAAGGATGCGCAGTGCAAAACCATCTGTGCTGCTGGATATTGAAGCAGGCCGCTTCAGCGAAATAGAGGTAATCAATGGCGCTGTTGATAAAGAAGCTCGACAGCTTGGAATGGAAGCTCCTGTAAACGCTACGATTACAGCCCTTGTGAAATCTCTAGAGGAGAGGACTCTTAAATGAAATTAGTATCGATGTGCTTAATTTTGTTTCTGTCTGCGCTGTTAAACCAAAAACTGGTTGCACTGGTTTGTGAAGGCTCTGAAGAAGGAAAGAAAAGAGTATTCTGGGGCGACCTTCACGTCCATACAGCATATTCCCTTGATGCCTATAGTTTTGGCACGGCCAACTCACCGGCCGATGCATACGCCTTTGCACGCGGACAAGAGCTATCAACAGCCGATGGCAATACCGTAAAGCTTGATCGACCTCTCGACTTTACCGCTGTGACAGACCACGCTGAATGGTTCGACTTCATGTATCTGTGCACCGACCCAAGCATGGAAGATCATCCCGATTGCAATAACGTTAGAGCAAACGCNTCACTGGAAAACGGATTGACACTATTTCGCCAGTANGTGAACCCCTCAATCACTCAAGCCAAGCCAGCACCATTGGCCAAATGNNTANATGACGAAATAAATTGCAAGCAAGCCTACCTGACACAGTGGGAGCGTATCCAAAAACAAACGAACGAGGCATATGAACGCTGCCACTTCACAACTTTTATAGGTTACGAATGGTCGGCGACAAAAAACTTCCGCCACACTCACCGCAATGTCATTTTTGGTTCGGACACAGTGCCTAGCGAGGCATTTGATTACATTCGATACCCAACGCTCGAACAACTCTTTGAATTGCTAAATTCTAATTGCCTCGCAAAAGAAGGCTGCGATGTCATTACGATTCCGCACAACACTAATATGGGAGACGGAATGACCTTTGATGTAGAACAGTCAAGCGACCGACATCTCACTCTGCGCAGTCGAATTGAACGCCTTATCGAAATTCATCAAGAAAAAGGAAACAGCGAATGTCTGGCGCCACTTGGCATCACTGACGAATCTGATTGCAACTTTGAAGTACGACTCACTAAACAATCGTTGCCAAAAGAAAAGCATGACTATACTAGCGCCGAATGGGAGCAAATGCGCGGCTCCTATGCGAGAAGCTTACTGACAAGAGGACTAGCAGCCTACAAGCGTTCCGGAGAACAAAAACGAAACCCCTTAAAACTGGGCTTGATAGCTTCGTCTGACGGTCACACTTCAACGCCGGGGTTTGTTGAAGAAGCTCTTTGGCATGGACCCGTCTTCGGGATGGGCAACCTGGATCGCGCCGCATCTCGTCGAGACTGGAATCCGGGTGGTTTAGTTGCCATTCGCGCAGAAGAAAATACGCGCGAAAGTCTATTCGCCGCGATGAAACGTCGCGAGGTTTACGCCACAAGCGGTCCACGAATCTCTCTAAATTTCGAGGCTGGATTTGAAGAACTGAGTTGCGGAACGAACAGTCCAGAGGCCCAAGTGCTTATGGGCGGAGAATTCAGCGATGGTATTCCTCATTTCCGAGTGACCGCTAATCAGGATCGAATACCACTTAATGAAATTGAGATAATCAAAGGTACACTCGATGATGGACTCTTTATCGAAACAGTGACGTCACTTTGGCAAGGCGAAAAGTCGACTCACTGCTTAATCTGGTATGACGACACATTTAACAAAAATGAACCAACTTATTGGTATGTGCGTGTAAAAGAATCCCCCAGTCTGCGTTGGTTCGCATATCATTGCAGACGAGAAAACCGTTGCGAGGATTTTCCAGACGCAGAGCAACAAATCAGAGAGAGGGCTTGGTCCTCCCCTATCTGGTACCTTCCTGATTTGAGCCCGTAGAAACCGAGAAATGACCGTACGAGACATCAAGAAAACATTCGTTTCAACGAATTCACCAACTAGCTCACGCAACGGCGCGGGTTTCTATCCCTGTCAAGGTCTCTACGTAGAGCCTGCAGATAATACGGCGAAAATTGCGCTGATTGCGACTCATTACAATGTAGACTTCAGTGAACATTACCTTGGCGAATATCTTGCCAAACGCGGGTACGGATTCCTGGGATGGAATACCAGATTCAGGGGTTTAGAGCATTTTTTCCTTTTAGAACACGCTCTTATCGATATAGGCCAGGGAGTAAATTGGCTACGCGAAACCGCTGGAATAGAAAAAGTAGTGATCCTCGGAAATTCAGGCGGCGGATCACTGATGGCCGCTTATCAATCTCAAGCAAACAAAGTCACCATGAAACCAACGCCAGGGCTCGAACTCCCTAAAGAGCTGAATGATATTAATCCTGCGGATCTTTACGTATCTCTTTGCGCGCACGGCGGCAGGCCAGAGGTGTTAACGGAATGGTTTGACCCTTCAATAACAGATGAGAATGACCCGACCAGCATCGACCAAACGTTAAACATGTACAATGAAGCTAACGGCCCACCTTACTCAGATACTTTCATAGAAAAATATCGTGTCGCTCAGGAAGCGAGAAACCATCGAATTACCGATTGGTGCCACGAAGAGCTTGAACGACTTAAAAAACTTGGCATGCATGATCGTGCCTTCAATATGTATCGCACATGGGCGGATCTGCGCTTAATGGACCCCACCATTGATCCAAACGCACGTAAACCAAAATGGTGTTACGCAGGTGACCCCAAATCAGCAAACTTTTCACCGAGAGGTATCGGACTCACCAACACGATACGTACCTGGTTATCCATGTGGAGTCTACGAGAGTCATACTGCAGCGGTATTCCACATTTAAAACAAATTGAAGTACCCGCGCTCGTTATTCAAAGTGATGCAGATACTGGTGTTTTCCCGTCCGATTTAAAATTGATACATGATTCGCTTGGATCAAAGGATAAAGAAATGCATATGATTGCTGGCGACCACTATCTGCTCAAGCCCGCAGATGCACGGCCTAAGGTGGCAGATTTAATAGCGCAGTGGTTAGGTGTTCGTTGCTGACTTCTTTAAACAACTGAAATCAGAGGCTTAAGGACACTATCCATGACAATCATAGATGATTTGAGACAGGCCGATACTGAAAGACGCGCTGCGATTGTAGACGGAGACGCAAACGCGACAAGTCAATACTTGGCGGACGACCTTACGTGGACTCACTCCTCTGGCAAGACAGATTCAAAAGAGAGTTTTCTTGCAATTCTGCGATCAGGTGCAACTGTCTATCACTCACTTGACGTTCGTGACACTCAGGCCCGGCAGTTTGGCGAACTTTGCGTGATGGAAGGTGTTATCTTTGGCGACATCACGAAAGACGGGATCGACAAGCATATGGTTAATCGATTCATAGCCGTCTGGCGCCGTAATGGTAGCAAATTTAAATTGCATGCTTGGCAATCAACCGGCCTAAGCTAACGTGACTTTCGTTGTCGTTGTAGATTTTGAAACCACGTCCACAAATCATGGCCATGCGTTAGAGTTGCTTGACGAATACATTGATACATTTTTGCGAGTACAACCGGGATTTATTGAAAGCTGGCTAAGCGAAAAACAGATCGATAGGGGTTACTTGCATTTCGCACGCTGGCGACACGAATCCGATTTCAGAGCCTTTGCCGAGAAGGCTCAAAAACATCCTCTTTTAACCAAAATAAAGTCACTAAATTCCAGCCCGAGTTTCTATAAACCAATAAGATATTACGAGCCGCCCTAATTCTCTGTGGCTTGCTGCTCCGCCAGCAACAGATTAATACTCGGAAGGCTTCTAAATAAAATGACACCAGCAATGGGGCAAAGTATCCCAGCACTTAGCGCAATAGATTTGCCTATTGCAGCATCATAGCCAAATACAAAATCAGTCGTTATTGCGATCACGGTGGGCCCTAAGCCAAGACCAATCAAATTAGCTACTAGTAGATATAGGGCCATAACCTGACCACGCATACGATTTGGGGTCATTAGCTGCAACGTACCACCTGAAATACCACCTTGAAAGGCGGAAAAGAAAATCGCGAGACACATAAACACAATAGCGACAATGTCGTTATTCATGAAACCTAGAGCAACCGCACATGGGGTCATGCCGATCATACTGAACAAAATAACCTTGGGGTAAGCATCTTGAATACCTCTACTCATTAGACGGTCTGCCACAGCGCCAGCAAGCAGTAATCCTGCTGTGCCAGCTAAGATCATGATCAACCCAAAGACCCATCCAGCTTCAGGCCTCGAGTACTCAAAGGTACGAATGAAATATGTTGGCCCCCATAGATTAAGAGCATAAACAATCATAATAAAAATCGAGACACCAAGAATGTGACCTCCGTAAGCTCTTTTGCGTTCCAAAATGTATCTGACAACGTCCCCCAACGGGATATAGGCATCACTGATCAATACTCCCGCCCGCTCAGGCTCCCTAACCGTTGCTGCGACAAGAAGAGACACCAGCAGTCCAGGCAATCCAACTATAAAAAAGGTAAGTTGCCAGCCCTCCAAATCACCTAAGATAGGAACNGCAAGNTGTTCCATATGATCAACGTACGAAACGACNGCACCTCCTAGCATNTAAGCCAATCCAGACCCAAGTGTTACNCCCACCATNTAAATTGAAAGAGCACGAGCCAGCACTTGCTTGGGGAAGTAGTCCGTAATCATTGAATATGCGGCTGGACCCAATGTTGCCTCGCCTACGCCCACTCCAACGCGNGCAGCAAANAGNCTCCAGTATCCCTTGGCAAGGCCGCACATTGCTGTCATAAAACTCCAAACCGCAATACCGACGGCGATCAAATTACGTCGGTTGCCATGGTCCGCTATTCGCGCCAGAGGTAAACCCATCGCAGCATAGAACAGCGAAAACGCAAGGCCTGCTAGGAGGCTAAACTGAGTATCAGAAATTTCAAAAGTCTGTCTAATCGGACCAACAAGCAANCCCATNATCATCCGATCGAGAAACGAAAACATCTGCGCNATCAAAAGAACAAATACAACGTACCAAGCGTAAGAAGTTCTCACTTTATTAACCCCCGGAGACTACTATTGCAAAAGAAGATCGCGACCTTTAACCATGTTACATAACTTTCCAAACGCTACCTCTCTTGATAGATATTTCATCCCACAGTCAGGTGCAACAACAACACGTTCTGGGGGTAGAAATTTCAATGCAGCCTCGATTCTTTCTGCAACCAGTTCTGGTGTCTCAATGGCAGTGTCACGTAAATCAATTACACCCACATGAACTTTTTTAGACGGTAGGCCCTGTAAAAGGTCCATTTTCAATCTGGGCTGAGCACACTCAATCGAAATTTCATCGACGGTGGAACCATCCAACTCGTCGAGAAAAGCATACCCGTCAGGCTTGTCTTCCACATGNTTGCCATAACCGAAACATACATGTAATACCGTTGTGCCAGTTGCTCCCTCAAGAGCTCGATTAATAGCNTCAACCGCATATTCTTTTGCAGCTTCGGGTCTCGCCTGAACATAAGGTTCATCTAGTTGGATAATGTCGATACCAGCTGCAAACAAATCCTTCAGCTCNTCATTCACGGCATCGGCGTACGCGAGCGCNAGTGAGCCATCATCCGGATAGTAATCATTCTGAGCCTGTTGGGTCATGGTGAAAGGCCCTGGCANTGTTAGCTTGATTGCNNTATTNGTGTGGNTTCGCAAAAATTTNACGAACGGCAATTCAACGGATTNAGTCCTTTTTATTTTTCCAATAACTCGCGGTACGGGTACCTCCGAGCCAGTTCGGTCGATAGCTTTTCCNGGATTATCAAGGTCAATACCTGCCANCGCGTTAGCAAACCGATTCGAGTAACTTTCCCTCCGCATTTCACCGTCAGTGACGATATCAACACCTGCACGATGCTGATCATCAAGTGCTATCAAAGTAGCATCGTTTTGGGCTTCTTCAAGATAAGCCGCATCTATACTCCAGAGATCATTTAGGACAACGCGTGGGGGCAATTTTTGCCCTAAACGGGTCTTATCGATCAGCCAATTNGGTTGCGCATAGCTGCCGACAAGACTTGTCGCGAGAGGCCTCTGGTCCATTAAAACGCTNCAACTGGGCGNATTATTATNGGGGATATTTGTTATGGAATATAGTCAATTTGTCTTACCAAAAAAATATCGCACANANCTCTCACAAATAANAGAAAGTAAGCCTTTATACCGCTACTCATATACAATGGGTTCGCTTAAGTTGACACTTTTTTTGCAATGAGAGAAGCAGATTTAATCAATAAACTGAAAGCACTGTCCCCAATGCTAGAGGCAAATGCTGCTGAAGCTGAAAGGCACCGAAAGCCAGTCAATAGGGTAATGCAAGCGATTGAAGAAACTCAGGCATACCGCTGGTTTGTTCCAAAAAAGTACGGNGGTTTCGAATTCAGCCTTGAGGGGTTTATGGAGATCGGAGTCACGCTAGGCGCTGCAGATATCTCGACAGCATGGGTGACCACTTTTTGCATGGAGCACAATTGGCTTATAGGCCTCTACAATGCAGAGGCACAAGAACATATTTTTAGCAAACATCCTTATATTATCGCGCCAGGTACACTTGCACCTAGAGGAAGAGCGACCCCGGTCGACGGCGGCTTTCGCCTTACTGGGCATTGGGAATGGGGCACAGGTGTAATGCACGNCAACTGGGTATTAGTTGGCGCANTCACAGATCATGATGGGCCTCCTGAAATGTGTATGTATGCATTACCGAGAACGGACGTAGAGGTGCTTGACACCTGGCAAATGTCNGGCATGGTAGGAACTGGAAGTAACGATATCGTTATCAAGGATAAATTTGTGCCGGGCTGCCTCAGACAAAATCTGTCAGANCTCAGAGCAGGCGACAGTCCTGGGTCTAAATTACATAAAACNCCGACATTCCGAATGCCGATGCTNCCAGTACTTGGATTAACNGCAGCCGCCCCNGCAGTTGGATGCGCTAAACGCACTGTTGAGCGTTTCAAGGAAAAAATTAAAGAGCGAACAATCTACGGTACTCAAGATAAGCAGGGAGAACGCGCACTAGCTCAATCAAGACTGGCTCATCTTACAGTTCGTGCNAGACGTGTCGANAGCACCCTCACAGAAATTGCAAAGGACGTCGAAGCATGGGGTAAATCAGGNNAAATTTGCCCTGATATCGNGCGTGCTGAATTACGCGTAAGAATTGGACACGTAGTCCGGGATGCTAGAAATATTGTACGCGANGTTGTTGAAGAAAGTGGCGCTCACGCACACAATTTGTCCAACCCGATCGGCCGTGCACTCCGCGATCTTGAAACTCTTTCGTGCCACACTGTCTTTGATTTAGACGTATCGACTGAGTCCTATGGTCGACTATTGCTGGGTTTAGAATCTAATACACCGCTTTANACTGATAACTTTGATAAGACCNTAAAAAGCCTTATGTATGCGAGAGTCTTTTATGGCCTGAGGCTATCATTTATTGGTACGAAATAACTCTTCANAGACTCGTTAAATAAAAAGGTGTNGAGCCCTCAAACTTAACTCAGTCATTAATGNNCAANGATATNGCNGAGGCCGCCAACNGTCNTTCACAGACTGCAACTGAGATGGATACGACCACCTAGCAAATGCNCGCATTAATTACNCACCTCCCTAAAAACCCGATCAACAAAANCTATCATTACATCGAGAGCTGGGGGCGCTGCCTCCGCGAAATTCGAGCCTGTCAAAATGTTTGAACCTGAATCCAGAAACGCATGCGATTGTCCTANATACTCCCAATAGTGTGTTTCATGGCCTGCATCTCTCAGCGCAGCTTCATATGTCTTCACCGATGTAGGAGTAACTAGCCGATCCTCGCTCCCTACAATCAACAATTGGGGAGGCAGCGACCTCTCGGAGGATGAAGGTATATTGTCNTTGGGCGACACCGCTCTGTACATCGCCGAATNATCATGCACGTTAAATTGATCACCGAACACTCCTCTCCCCATTGCACCGTTGACAAGCCAGAGAGGGTTGGTGGCATTTTCAAAGCCTTTTATAACTCCTTCATAAAAATCATATGGATAACTCAAGATAGCTGCCTGAACTTCCATTCCACCCCGAGCTTTAACGTCTTCTGCCGATTCTCCTTCTGGAAGGTAAGATGGCAAAAATCGAAACGAATCTTGCGAAAATCCCTGCGAGCCAATCTTAGAGCCAAGGTTGATAATCATCGCCGACAAATGTCCTCCTGCACTGTCTCCTGTAACAGCAATTCGACCACTATCACCTCTATAGCCCGCAATATTTTCCTTCACCCACAAAACCGCGCCAAAAGCATCGCCCACGATTTCATCAAGTGTTGTCGTATTGTCGTTATCAGAAAGTAGTCGATAGTCAACATTACAAACCACGTATTCTGAATTTGTCGCCAGATAAGCAGCGGCCTGATCCATGATCGACTTATCATTCAACAAAAAGCCTCCTCCATGAAA
>NZNP01000117.1 GCA_002694945.1 Gammaproteobacteria bacterium | reverse complement strand
GCAGAATACGGCATCAAAATCTGTTGCTCCCCGGATGGTCAAGAGCAAACGGTGATCTCCTACAACCCGAGCAAAACCACTCTAGAGGTTGACACCAACAACTCCGGGCCGGAGAAATCACCCAAACATGTCGAATCAGCCCCGCTGAAACTGACTACCGGAGAAAGACTGCAACTCAGGATTTTCATCGACAGATCAGTGGTCGAGGTATTTGCCAACAACCGGCAGGCCATCATGCGCCGTATCTATCCGAAACGATCGGACAGCACCCAAGTGCGAGTATTTGCCAAGGGAAATTCGGTAAACGTGAGGCGGCTCGAATCCTGGCATATTTCACCATCTAACCCCTACTGACCTAAGGTGCCTCGCGCATCGTTTTCGCCGTGGCTTCTCGATCACCGGATTTAAGGGCTGGATCCCAACGCGCAGACATTAGGTAACTCAACGCCAATTCCATAGCCCTTGGATTTTCAAGGCGTTGTAAGGCTTCTATGCTCCAGCCCCTAACGTGATGGTGCCAGTGAGAAAGATTGCGATCGATCTGATCAATGATGCTGTCTGAAGAGGCTTTTGCGCCGAGGCGCGATATCGCAAAAGTGGCATTGCGGACGACTATTGCGTCCTCATCATCCAGCCCCTTGCCAAGCACCGCAACAACATCCGGAGCCAGTACTTCATCTGTCTGAGTCACCATACCCAGCGCTTCAAAGGTCGCCCTGCGCACCTTTACATCTTCACTATTGGATAGTGAGACGAGTGTTGATGTCGCCGAACCCGCTTCGAGGGCGATGTCGCCAATGACATCGATCACCCTCAGCTGAAGTCCGGGATCAGCTGTTTCAAGCAGCTCGATCAACCTCGGCAAGGCGCGACTAGCTGCTCGGACGATGCCATAGGCAGCAACAGATCGAACTTCTGGGTCGTCAGAGATGAACTGTTGCCACAACACATCCAGCCCTGTTCCCATCGAGCCTAATTCGTAGGCAGCGCCGATAGCAATATCGTCTTCGGGACTCAGCAACAATTGAGACAGGTTCTCAACCGAACGTGTCGAAGAAGTGCTATCTTCAGAACCGAGGTGCCACGACCAAACGTTTCGCCAGACTGGTGCCTGGCAATCCTGTTCAATATCCTGCCAATCGGCTGAACGATGATTCCAGCTTGGTGCGGTCGGCTCACTGTTTCGGCTGAACAAAAATTTCACCATATGACGCTGCTTACCAACCAGGTTGGCCGCATAACGGCCATGCACAAGGTCAAAGTGAACGATGGTTACCGTACCTGCATCACCGACCAGAGGGATCTTAGCTTCTTCCCATGGCGCACTGGCCTGCTCGATTTCCTCAATCAGCTCCGGGCACCTGACAATGAACTCTTCTTCCATTTCAGCGTAACGCTGAAAGCGATTGGTGCCATGAAACGCCCGCGCATCCATCGACTCCCTGATTTCCTGCAGGATTTCACTCTTGTGCCTGTCACCCAGTTTCTTCAGCTTATCCACGGCCCGACGCGTGACGTACTGACTGCGGGGCACAATACCAGTCGGGCCCATTTCAAGAGGCGTATCCTGCGGATAATAGAGCAGCATGGCATACCGTGTTTTGTGATACCGCCTGAGATCATCAACCGCGTGGTGTGAATGATTGTCTCCGTCCTTATGCAGCGGCTGGGCACCGTCCGGATAGTTAACATGGTCATGACGGTGAAAGTGCAGGTAATACCCAGGTCCTAATATCGAAGTTAACGCACCCACAACCCTGGGTTCATTCAGCATCGTCCGGAGATCGGGGACGCATGGCAACAGATTGTTATGGCCCATTGGTCCGGTTTCTTCGAGAGGCTCAAGCTCGTTATATATACGATCATGATATTCGCGGGGCTGATCCGAGTTCAGCGTCAGGTATCCTTCGACGATAAATCGTTGCATGGCCTCATCGTCCAGGAGGTAGGAATCAATGTTCTTCATATCTCAGTTCCCATAGTAACCAGCCACCTGTTCCGCAGCACGTTGATACTCCTGAAAGGCATCATCATAAAAACCTGCCGCTTCCCCGCCAGGTAAACAGCAGCGTTCCAGATCTTCATAGAGATGCTCCTGTAAAATTTCGCTCAACCCTGAATCACTTACAATCTCAAGCGCCTGTATCGCCGCACCGAACGCTGCGCCTTCTTCCTGCCGGTACATCAGCACCGCGACGTTACAAACATCCGCAACCATCTGTCTCCATGTTGGACTATTGGCGCCACCACCACTCAACACAATTTTCTCGGCCTGGACACCTTCCTCTTGGAGCCTGCTCAAGCCATGACGAAGACCAAAGGTAACACCTTCAACCGCTGACCGAAGAATATTTTCCGGCCGCGTGTTGTCGCTGTCCATTCCCAGCATACAGGCCCTCGCGGCAGGCAGATTAGGGGTTCGCTCACCATTGAAATAGGGCACCGTGATAACTCCGCCCGCACCCCGTTTCGCGGCCATCAGGCTGGCTTCAAATCCGGAAAGGTCGAGTTTGAACAGATCCCTCAGCAGTTCGGTTGCAACCGTACAATTCATCGTACAAACCAGCGGTAACCAGCCACCGGTGGACGAACAGAAAGCCGCAAACTCGCCTACCGGATCAACAACGACTTCACCGGAATAGCCATAAACAGTCCCCGACGTACCCAGACTCATGGTCACAATCCCCGGTTCAACATTCCCGGTGGCTATCGCCGCCATCATGTTATCGCCGCCGCCAATGGAAACCGGAATGTCTGGAGCTAAACCCAGCTCCTTGGCAACGCGAGGTAACAATCCGCCGATCGCAACATTTTCCAGTTCAACTTCGGGTAAACACTCGCGGAGATCCCTTGACGAATCCACTACCTGCAACATTTTCTGCGACCATTGCCTGCTGCGAACATCAAAGAATCCGGTACCGGAAGCGTCGCCAGCTTCCATGCACCGTTCACCGGTCAGGTAATAATTGATATAGTCATGGGGCAAGAGAATGCATGTCATCCGGTCATAAAGATCAGGATGGGCTTCTTTAAGCCAGCGAACCTTCGACGCCGTGTACCCTGGCAGTATCGGATTGCCGATTTCTTCAATACAACGATCACTGCCGCCGAATTCGGTCATGATTGCTTCACACTCGACCGCCGTCGAGGTATCACACCAGAGTTTTATCGGAGCAAGAACCTCACCAGATTCACCGAGGGGTACAAAACCGTGTTGCTGCCCTGAGACACCAATCGCACAAATCCGCTGCCGAACCTGCGGGTCTATCTGCTCCAATGCTTCTTGTAATGCTGTAACCCACCATTCAGACAGCTGCTCGGCAACCCCGGCAGACGTTTGATACAGATCAAGCGGCGCCGCCCCAGCCTCAACACACTCCTTTGCTTCAGCATCGTAAACAACTGCTTTAACACTCTGCGTACCAATATCGATACCAAGAACCGAGGTCATCGCGAAGCGCCCAGTAACCGCTCAAATTGAGCGGTGTCAGTGGCTAATGGTTGGAACGGCCGCCGTGGTTCACCAACGTCGAAACCCAGGACATTCAGACCATGCTTGATGCCTGGCACCACACCTGGGGAAATACGCAACAATTCCTGCGTTATATCATTCACTGTCGCTTGGAGGTGACGCGCTCGATCCAGATTACCCATTTTGACCGCCTCATAAATCTCCACATAAAGAGAAGGCATCAGATTGTAAGTGCTGCCAATACCGCCAACCATTCCCATAGCAAGACCACTAGTCAACATCTCGTCCGGCCCATTAAAAATAGCTGCACCTGGCACCTCACGCAGAAGTCGTTCGGCGACATAAAAATTCATATCAGTATGTTTTGAACCGACGACATTGGGCAGTCTGAGCATATCAACCATCGTGGCAGCAGCCATGGTAAGTCCCGCCATTCCTGGGACGATGTAGAGCAGTACAGGCACTTCACTTACCTGCGCGAGCTCCCGGTAGTATTCAATCAGTTCGACATCAGTATGTTTAAAAAACATTGGCGGCGTTGAAGAAACCACATCATAGCCTTTAGCGGCTGCAAACCTAGCCAATTGGTGTACATCCCGAACAGAAAATGCACCTACCTGGGCGATCAGCATTCCACGACGTTTCAATACATCAGCAACAAACTCAAGATACTGACAACGCTCATCGACCGACTGGAAAAAACCTTCTCCAGTACTGCCACCCACGTAAAATCCGTCAACACCCTGTTCAATGTGCCATTCAATCAGACACCGGGCCTTCTCGACGTCAAGATCACCGTGGTTGTCAAAAGGCGTAACCAATGGGACAACTATCCCACCGATTTTCGTCACATCCACATCTCTAGCCACTTGAAAGCAATTTTCTAGCATGATCCATCGACCATGAATCAAGATCAAATTACCGGATAAAGAACTCACCCACTTATCTGGGTTAAAGCGGACCAAAGGGAAGTGCAGGTTAAACCCATCACCGCTATAGTGCCTGTTNGTGGAAATCATCAAGAANGATGAAAATAGTTGGAGCCAAANGAACTGAGAGTTTGGATGAAGTCGTTTTGTTTCCCTTTTACGATCATGCTTTCCCTTTGCAGCGAGGCGTAGAACTCAGTCTGATAAGCTACCAGGGAGGCGTTGGGAGAACAAAGATTGTACTCGCGCGTGGTGCACCGGGCAGCCCGGATAGCGTTCATGTCGCTTACTACGGCACNGTTCAGCAGGTCGGCGAAGAATTCTGGATGTGGCACCTNGGTCAGGGACCGGTAGAAAAAGAAGACGACACAACATGGTAGAGCACAACGAACATCGNTTTCTCCTACTGGATCACCGGAACATAGCCGAGACCAGGAACATGAAATTGTCCGTTGGCAAGGTCAAAAAACACCCCTCCAACCCACTCTTTATTGAGGATAAGCNCTGGGAGCAGCGCTTCGACAATCTGTACGGCAACATTGTCTTTGACGAAGACGAACAACTTTACAAATGCTGGTATAGCCCCTTCATTATCTCAAATCGATGTCTACCGGGAATGTCACTGACGGAACGTCAAGCGAAAAAGTACGAGGGTCGCAAGGATATGGAAATGGGCATCTGCTACGCGGTCTCGGATGACGGACTTAACTGGCGGAAACCGAATCTGGGTCTNNTTGACTATGACGGCAACAAGCACAACAACCTGGTATGGCGCGGTCCACACGGCGCCGGCATCATCAAGGATCAACAGGAAACTGATCCGAACCGACGATACAAGACCATATTCCAGGGCATCAAGGTCAGCACGTCTGCAGACGGACTGAACTGGAGCGATACTCAGAAAATCGAATGTAACTCCGCTGGAGACACCCACAACAATGCTATTTGGTCAACAGAGCTGGGAAAGTACGTTGCGTTCACTCGTACCTGGGCCAAGACTGATCGCGAAATTGTCGACATGGAGTCGAAGACCAATCACGGCTGGTGCAGACAGGTATCAAGAATGGAAAGCCCTGACTTTGTTAACTGGTCTGACACTGAAGTCATNATCGATGGGAGCTCGTGGGAACTTCAACCCTATGCTATGCCCGTCTTCAAGCATGCCGACATCTATCTTGGCCTAATTGCTATTCATGATCAGGTTTCAGACCGGGTCTGGACCGAGCTTGCTTGGAGTGCTGATACAAAGNTCTGGGAAAGAATCAACGAAGGAGAACCATTAATTAATTGCAGTAGCACGGAACTAGATTACGATTATGGTTGTATCTATGCNTGCCTATCACCCGTGTTTCTGGACGATGAGATTAGGCTCTACTATGGGGGTAGCGACTGGTTACACTTTGGTTGGAGACGAGGTTGCCTTGCTCTTGCGACTTTGAGGCCCGATGGATTTGCAGGCTATGAGCAAATAGACCAATCTATATCTGGCAATCTGAAGACTACCGCCTTCTCCTATAATGGCGAGCAACTTAAAGTCAGCGCAGATATAGCATCTAAGGGGATCATTGACCTGAAAATTATCGATAGCAACAATTCNATAGTGGCGCAAAAACAACTCACGCAGTCAGTCACGGATGAAACCGTTTTCTATAATGATTCGATCTACGGAAAAATCAAAATCGAATTTTCTGTTAAAGACGCAAAACTNTTTTCTTTTACCCTCAATAGCGAAACAAGTTCATGAAAATCTCGTCGGTTGAACGAGACAAAGACCAATTGAGCTCTTCAACCCTGGCGCAAGGAACAAAATCGCTTAATGATGCGGGCTATGTGGTCTTAGAAAACCTATTTTCTGCTTCTTGGACTCGCAAGATCAGGCAAGCTCTGAACGAGGAGCTTGAAAACAAATACCGTGGCCGCTCAGATGAACTCGAAAACGCTAACAATCACGGCGGCATCGAGGCACCTTTAAAGATGCCTTTTATCGATCCTAAAATTATCGAAAACCCAATAATATTCCAAATGCTCAAGCAAGCACTTGGCTCAAACTTTTTCGGGCATCTTCCCTACGGATGCAATACAGCTTTTCCGGGAAGCAAAAGACAAAATGTTCATCGTGACTCGGGCCACATTTTCCCAGAAATAGAGTCGCCCATGCCGCCATTACTNATTGTGGTTAACATAGCATTAGACGATTTCACCGCAAACAATGGCGCGACCGAGATCTGGCCTGGTTCGCATAGGCTCGTCGATGCTGACGCAGAGGAATCAAAAACATTACGTATTCCAGAACATCGCTATACGAAACTAAAATCAACAAAAACTCTCATGAAAGCAGGATCCGTCATTTTTCGGGATATGAGAACCTGGCATCGCGGTATGCCAAATTCAACCAGTAATAGCAGGTCAATGCTGACTTTGGTCTACTATCGGCATTACTTTATACCCGATAGTTTTTGCCTTTACCTTCAATCGTCAGCGTTAGCCCAATTTTCAGATCTGGCTCAGCTGACTTATCGATTGAGAGAAGCAAAAAACAAAGACNAAAGGCCATGACAAAGTATCATGGCCCTCAGCGTTAAAGATAATTAAATATCAAACCGATCTAATCGCATAACTTTGGTCCAGGCCTCAACGAAATCCGTTACAAAGCGCTCTTGAGAGTTGTCATAAGCGTAGACTTCAGCGACGGCTCTCAATTCAGAATTAGAACCGAAGATCAAGTCTACTGGGGTAGCAGTGTATTCGAGTTCCCCATTGGAATAACCCGCATATAAACCTTCACTCTGCTTCGACCACGTTATGTCCATATCAAATAGGTTGACGAAGTAATCGTTGGTTAGTTTTCCGGGTGTGTCTGTAAAGACACCATGACTGACCCCACCAGCGTTAGCACCCAGCACCCTCATGCNCCCGATTAGCACTGTCATTTCGGGAATTGTCAAGTTTAGCTGATCTGCCTTATCTACGAGCATTTCTGTTGGTGACCGGTAAGCTCTGGTTGGATCGAAATAGTTTCGAAATGCGTCAGAAGCAGGTTCCAATAAAGCAAACGACGCAACATCGGTATCTGTTTGTGATGCATCACCCCGACCGGAGACAAACGACACATCGACACTCACTCCAGCCTCTTCAGCNGCTTTTTCAATTGCAGTCGCGCCACCCANGACGATGAGATCAGCAAAACTTATCTTTTCANTCCCNAATTCAGCTCTAATCTCAACCAGCTTACTCAGAATTCTATCGAGATCGTCAGGATCATTTACTTCCCACCCTTTCTGAGGCGCCAGAGACACTCTCGCGCCGTTAGCCCCTCCTCGCATATCTGAAGCCCTGAAACTTGCTGCAGAGGCCCATGCGACCTTTACCAAATCGGCTACAGACAACCCTGATTCAAGAATTGCCTTCTTGAGTTTTTGGATGTTGCGGGAACTCAAGTCATCATAACCAGAGGCTAAAACAGGGTCTTGCCACAAAAGCTTTTCACCAGGAACCTCATTCCCTACGTATCTAGCGGTCGGACCCATATCACGATGAGTAAGCTTGAACCACGCTTTAGCAAATGCCAGTCGATATTCCTCAGGATTGGCCAGGAATCGCTCAGCAATTGCCTTGTATGCTGGATCAAATTTGAGCGCGAGATCTGCCGTCGTCATTACCGGCGGATTTAATTTTCCTTCAACATGGGCATCCGGCACACTGCTGTGCAGGGACTTGTCTGAAGGCACCCACTGAATTGCGCCAGCAGGGCTGCGAGCCTGTTCCCATTCAAAATTTAGAAGGTTTTGCAGGTATAGGGTGGTCCAAGTTGTCGGCGCTTGCGTCCAGGCACCCTCGAGCCCCGAGGTCACAGTATCCTCAGAATGACCTTTACCACACTTGTTTTTCCAACCAAGTCCCTGCTCTTCTATCGTCGCTCCCCCAGGCTCTGCACCGACGCAATCGCTGGCTTTGTGCGCGCCATGCATCTTGCCAAAAGTATGCCCACCCGCTATCAGCGCTACTGTCTCTTCATCATTCATGGCCATACGACCGAAGGCGACTCGAATGTTGCGAGCTGATCCCAAAGGATCAGGGTTTCCTTTAGGGCCTTCTGGATTAACGTAAATCAATCCCATATGGGTCGCACCTAGTGGACGCTGCAACTCCCCGTTTTTTTCCTCTCGATCACTCGCTAACATTTCTAATTCAGGCCCCCAGTAAACTAGATCAGGTTCCCATTCATCTGCACGACCAAAAGCGAATCCAAAGGTTTTAAAACCCATGTCTTCCATGCCTATGGTCCCAGCCATGATCATGAGATCGCCCCAGGAAAGGTTTTCGCCATATTTCTGTTTAACAGGCCAAAGTAAACGACGCGCTTTATCAAGGTTTCCGTTATCGGGCCAACTGTTCAGCGGATCAAAGCGCATCTGTCCACCATCGCCACCGCCTCGACCATCAAGGGTTCGGTAAGTACCTGCAGCGTGCCAGGAAAGACGAATAAAGAATGGTCCGTAATGTTTAAAGTCCGCTGGCCACCAATCCTTCGAATCAGTGAGTACAGAGCGAACATCCGACTTAACCTCATCAAAATCCAGAGTGGCAACCGCTTCGCGGTAATTGAAGTCTGCACCAAGCGGATTAGAGCGCGGGTCATGGTCTCGCAGTGGAGCAAGATCTAACTGCTCAGGCCACCAAAATTGATTGGTTCGCACCGCTCCAACCTCATTCGCCGAAGTAATTGATGAAGCGCAGATTAGGCTGACCAAAATGGTCCCCATTAATTGCAGGTTTATCCCTCTAATTTTCATCGATTTCTACCTTTTTATTTGCCTTTTGTTATTGAACAACTAAATCTTAGGACATATGTTTCCGCTTATGTTTGCCTCAAATCCTAGAACCTTATATTTAACTAAACGATCAGTATAATTTATTATCTCTATTCTTATATTCAATATATTTGAATATAAAAACTCGACCTTCCCTATGATTTCACTAAAACAGATCCAGTATGCCTTAGCTGTCGGCAGGACTCTCCATTTCAAACGCGCCGCCGAAATATGCTCAGTGTCGCAATCAGCCTTGAGCACAGCATTGGCAGAAATGGAAAAACAATTGGGTTTCAAGGTCTTCGAGCGCACCAACAAAAAAGTTATCGTCACGCCGGTCGGCCAGCGAATGTTGGAAAAAGCCCAACAAATCAAATTAGCCGTTGATGATCTACATAAACTGGCTGATACCGAAGGCCTACCTCTCAGGTCTGGCCTTGCTATCGGGATGATACCGACAGTAGGCCCTTCTCTACTTCCAGTATTGGTGCCAGCCCTCCGACAGCACTACCCTGACCTCGCGGTGAAGGTAATCGAGGAACAATCTCATGTTCTACTGGATCAACTCCGTTCTGGAGACCTCGATACCGCAATATTAGCTTTACCCTACGAGCATGAAGGGCTGCTCGCCTTCCCTTTCTGGTCAGAAAATTTTCTTTGGGTTACTCATCGAGACGACCCGTTAGCAAAGCATCCGAAAATTAAGGCCAGCGACCTAGACAAGTCATCCCTGATGCTACTGAAAGAGGGACACTGTCTTACAGACCATATTCTAAACATATGTCGCATGCAGGAATCTGAGGCACAGGGACTAAGAGCCACCAGTCTTCTTACACTGGTGCAACTAGTCGCTGGCCAACTTGGCTCAACGCTTGTTCCAGAAATGGCCGAATCAACACTGGTTTCACCTCATGAAGATTTGATTAGTGTTCCTCTGGCTGACCCAGGGCCGCATAGGCAATTAGCGTTTCTTGTTCGCCCTAATTATCCTAACCTCAAGAGCATAGAGTTGCTCATTGCATTGATAACGGAGGCTCTTAACCAACGCTGATATGAAATTCAGTTTCTCTGATGTGAGATCGAACATGTGACATTCGTCACCATCAACTTCGCACACGAGAGCTTTTTCGTTCGCAAAACTTACCGAGCGTGGCTTTGGCAAACCAAAGAAAACGGCATTTATCTACAAGTGGGTATCACTGACTTTGTCACTGCAAGACGCGCAGTTTGATTAACTAAAGCAAGCGGACTTTCTTTAAAAGTTTAATTATGGATTGAAATGGAGAACATTCATGGATCTAAGTCTTAAAGGAAAACGAGCAATTATAACGGGGGGCAGTCGAGGCATCGGTTTTCGTACAGCTTTATTGTTGGCAAGAGAAGGCTGTTCAATCGCCTTTTGCGGTCGGAATCAAGATGACATCGACAATGCAGAAAAACAGCTAAAAGAGGTAGGTAATGGCTCTGTTTTTGGCAAGCGAGCTGATCTTGAGAATCAGAGCGAAACCAGAGATTTCGCCCGGTTCTCCGCAGAATCACTCGGCGGCATTGATTTATTAATCCATAACGCAAGCGGTTTCGACATGGCTGGCGACGAATCTGGTTGGATGAGGAGCTTTCAAGTAGACATAATGGCTGGCGTTCGTCTGGTCGATGAAACGCTTGAACAACTCAAGACAAGTACATGCGCAAGCATTACATTTGTGGGTTCGATGGCCAGCAAGTTCCACTTCGGCCGGCCCCCTACATCATACGGTCCAGCCAAAGCCGCTATTCGAACTTATGCAAATGAACTTGCTCAGACCTACGGCAAAGATGGCATCCGGGCAAACGTCATTTCACCAGGCGCAGTCTGGTTTGAAGGAGGTTCATGGGATAAACAAAAACAGGAGAATCCTAAGTTTTATCAGGCCGTCGAAAGGTCCATCCCTTTAGGGAGACTAGGAACCGCTGATGAGATCGCCCGAATCATAGCGTTCGTCGCCAGCCCCGCTGGTTTATGGATAAATTCAACCCACATCTCAGCCGATGGAGGCCAAGTAGCTACCGTAGATTAGTCAAGTACATACCACCTTTTGTTCAGAACCCAAATAACGATCAATGACATCACAACAACATTGTTTCACGCGTTTTACGTCTGGGACTGCAGTATTGATCGAACGCCTTCTGATTAAGCCTAATGCTACGCCCGCAAAGTGCCTTTAATTACTGTCCATGGCACATTTGTACATTTCGAATTACACTGCGGGATCTGAGAAAAAAACAGGCAGGAATATGATTAACTTCGTTCATTTAATTGGAATTACGCTGCTAGTAGCACTTATATCTGCCTGCCAGCCAACAACGAACGACTCGTCCATCTTAGCTTCAGCAAAGGAAGGCTATAAAACCTTCCAAGGGGGCGACATGACTGCCTGGGCAAACACCCAGGCGGAAGATGTTGTTTGGACCATCCCCGAGGGCTTCCCTTATTCTGGAACGTACGTGGGTCCTCAAGCAGTTATTGATGGCGTCTTTACTCCCATCATGCAGTTATGGCCGGACTTCCGGGTTGAGGTCGTAAACTATCAACCTTCCGGGAGTACCGTTTTCATCAGCACGCGAATACACGCTGGTGGCCAGTCAAGTGATTCCATGCATGTCGCGGTCATAGAGGACGGCAAATACGCCAGTTTTAAAATCTTTGATAACGCCGAAGTCATGATGCGGACCGCTATGACGGGTAAGCGACGAGCGCTAAACAACCCTGATCACGTGTCTGCAGAGTGGCAGATTGCAGCCTACTCTTCAGCCGCCCCTGACTATCTAGGAGACTTTGCTACTGTCATAGGAGGCGAAGGCGAGGTATTGAGAGAGGGCTCTAATGGCTGGACATGCCTGTCATTGAATCCGCGCCCCTTCCCCGAAAAAGGTTGGCGAGATGCGCACGACGCTATGCCTGGCTGTGGTGACGCAGAGGGCATGAAGTGGATGAATGCTGCACTCTCAGGTGTGAAACCAGATCTCCAAAGAGATACATTTATTTGGATGCTTCACGGCGACGTTGGAGAAGACAATACAAAAATGGGAGTCCTGAGCCAAGAAGATTCAACTCCAGGAGAATGGATCGAGTCAGGCCCCCACCTCATGCTAATGCCCAAAGATCCGTCAACGTTGACGAAATTCCATGCGGATTTCTCCACCGGTGACCCCTATGTAATGATGCCAGGATCTGATTATGCTCATCTAATGATTCCACTTACGGATTATTACGAGTACCAGCCGCAATCGTCTCCGCTTTCAAACTAAAAAAGCTGAGCAAAACTGATTTCGATATTGTGGCTATGCCCATGTGATAAGTAGAGTAGACTCTGCGGTATCGAAGCTTTCTGCACAATCCGGGACACTTGTTCGCCCCACACTCCCGCAGGACGCTCCGCAAGTTTTATTGGCCAGGACCAGCTATTTCAGTAGCCTCAAAAAAATTGGCCGAAACGCTTTTTGGGGGATTCGCGCTCATCGCCTGCTGAAAGGCAGCCATATGAGGCTCTCCGAAATGCGCTTCAAGATCAGCCATCGAGTCCCATTTTTCTGTAATACGTATTACATTAGGATCGTTTAACTCAACTGAAAACGTGTAGTCATGACATCCTGCCTCGGCTCGGCTCTTGGTTTCCATTTCAGCGATTGCCTCTCGCATTGCCTCGATACTCTCAGGTGTTGTTTCAATAATGGCATTTACGACAATCATGGGAACTCCAGATAAAATAATTTGATAACACTCTATATTATATTCCCGCAAAAAGCCGGTTACCTGCCACAAGAGGTGTACTAATCCCCTTTTCGATTTTTTTTGGCTTTTCGCATAGCTACGCCCGGATGTTTAGACCCGCATCCTAACGCAACAATCTCTCAGCTAGTGGGCCTACGCACCCAAAATGATCAAAACTGCTCATGCTCTGTCTCAATAATTGGTATCCTAACGCGCTTACCCGCCTACAGGCTGGATATCCCAACATATCTATCGCACAACTAGGTTGTAACTATTATCTATTAAGCTTTTAAGGCCAAACATTAATGATCTTTTGCCTAAGTAAACGAACATTGCAAACCATGTTAGTGGTTCTTCTATATCTGCAGGTGCATACCACTTTTGGTGACAAGGAAAAAAAAATCATCGACCTCCAAAACGATGAAATGGACGTTACTCTATTCCGAGGCGCAGCTAACAACTCTTATTTCCCCGTCTACTTCAATGCGCTGCCAGTGAAAGGTGCGGAACATGTCGNCAGTGTAAGCCACTCGATTAACCTGAGGCCAGAGCGCAATGTCACACTGCNTGTCGAAATCTATAATCCGANCAGCAATATACCCTTGATCATCACACCAGGTGGCAACGGCGACACNGCTGGTTTTGGTGGNTTCGCTCGAAATATTGCTGCCTCGGCACCTGACATGAAGGTGATCATCTATGATCGACGTAACCTTGGCCAATCAGAAGTATCTTTCGGGAGCCAGCCTCAGATGATTGAAGAAGGCGAAGACCTGCACATTCTTATCAAGAGACTCGGTATAGCTCCTGCTGTTCTATATGGCATTTCATCTGGCGCCCGTTCCAACCTTGTCGTGGCTTCCCGATATCCCGAAGATATCGCTGCACTGATTATCGCCCCTCTTACCGGCGGTCCCCTCGCTGCGACTCGCTTATCTGAGGAATACTTCTTTAAGTACCTGCACAACAAGAAATTATCGACCATGAAACACATNACCGAAGAACCTTTGACGAGCTTGCANGAANTGGCTGAGACTCCTCTTTGGTCCGCTTACTTAGAGCGTAATAGCGCAGAAAAACAACAACGTTTTCTCGATGCAGATATCAATGACTTTTTAGCCGCTATGAAAGCCTCAGGCGAACACCTTCAGACAACAAGGCATCAAACAGCACTCGGCATGAATGACAAGGAACTAGCCGCAATTAACATCCCAGCGACCCTTATTCTGCATCACACTGCCTATACCGATTATTTACATCCGGTTACTAATAGTCGTGCCGCGACTACCCTGATAAAGAACTCATCTTTCAAGTTCGCTCCTCACCTACCCGAGATCCTAGAAGAAACGTTACCTTTTATCCGAAAACATTACCCAAAATAACAAAGCCTCAAAACCGTGAAAATAAAGAAGGTTATCCGTAGCGATCATTTTCTGTCGTTATTTTTGCAAGGCCCTTTCTTCTTATCACGATGTCTCCGAAAATTCAGAGGCGACTGCACAGTAGGTCCTGTCGACAAATTACCAGTTTTAAACGAGCCACGATAACCAACCATCTGACTTTACCTGTCAATCGCGTTAGGTCCATACTGTTCGCCAAACATTCAACAGTCAGAGAGATATATGGCGCTGAACGAATATCAGGTTTACCCAGAAGTCGATAACCTCATGACCGAGATTCGACGTTTCGAGCTGTTTGAACATATCGTGGAACTTGAAGCCTATGGCATGACAGTTGTGCCCCCAGATAAGATGCAATGCTCTCCAAGCTTCATTGACCGACTGCGCACGGCGATCATTNAAGCTTGCGAAAGTCGAAATAACNTAAANATNGGTGACTTTNAAACCNCNACACCNCCTCCAAACAAGACCTTTACCAATAGCTGGGATTTACTCGAGGAAGACGAGGTTTTTGTTGAAGCTGCTATCAATCCNGTCGTACTCGTACTCGTCCGATGGCTTTTGGGACAAAGCGCCGTTTTCTCGGGACAGACTTGGATCATCAAAGCAGAGGGNAGTGACGGCATTGGATTGCACAGCGACTCTCACGGNATACCTCCCGGCGCTGGCCAGATTGCGCATATGTGCAACGCCTCTTGGATCTGCACCGACTATAATGGTACGGAAGACGGACCAACGGTCTTCGTACCCGGCAGTCACCAGTTTGGTCGAGCAACCCTTCCTCATGAAACGAGCCTAGCCGATACCCCTTTCAAATTTATTCCTCTCATCGCTAAGGCGGGTTCCTTGGCCATCTGGAACGGAGCGACTTGGCATGCAAGCGAAAAACGCACCAACCCTGGACTGCGCATCACGCTTGTTCAAAACTACTTTCGATCCTATATGCGTGTTCAAAAAAACTATGAAAAGACATCACCACAATTACTAGAGAAATACCCAGAGCTGGCTCGAATCATCGGCGCAGCATTGTACCCTTATGACGACACACGTAACCCGACTCCTGAACGGATCGCACCCTTCATGCAAACAGGAACCGATAACCGAAAGTAGCAAGAACATTGAAATCAGAAACTTTACTGCCACTGGGCAAACTCGATCCTGGGTTGGCGACTCCTGATTCTCCTCTAAAGGTCGAACAGGTAGGTCCGCAGGCTAGGATCGCTGACGAAGTCGGTTACTCGTCACTGCTGATGGAGGAGACTAAAGACGATCCTTTCTCAATACTCGCGGTTGCTGCAGCTCATACAAAAAGAATCCAATTAGGCACATCGGTTTCCATCGCTTTCGCTCGAAGCCCTTATGTTACAGCTATGTCTGCTTGGACACTGCAAAAACTGTCGCACGGAAGATTTGAACTTGGACTAGGGTCGCAGGTACGAGGGCACATACAAAGACGTTTCGGAATGGATTGGCATGCACCCGGCCCCTGGATGAGAGACTACGTACAGGCCGTAAAAGCTATCTGGAAAAGTTGGCAAACTGAAACTCCTTTGGATTTTCAGAGCAAACACTACAATCTGAACCTGAATGTACCTTTGTTTATTCCTGCGCCTATAGATCAACCAAAAATTCCCATACAGGTGGCCGCCGTCAACCCTTATATGTGTCGAGTGGCCGCAGAGGTTGCCGATGGTGTGAGGCTACATCCTGTCTGCTCTGCACGCTACATAGAACAGTCAATCATACCAGTCCTCACGCAATACCTGTCGCCTGGGAAAGAGTTTGATATATGCCTGAAACCATTGATCGCCACTGCTCGCAACGATCAAGATCTTGAGAAGCGAAAGGCTGTAGCTCGTCAGCGCCTTGCCTTCTACGTTAGTACTCCAGCTTATCGCCTACCCTTTGAGGCAGCAGGCCTTGGCGATCTGGCTGATGAACTGAGCAAGCTTTCTCGTCATGGACAGTGGGATCGTATGTCGGCAAAGATAGATGATGANGTTTTAAATGAATGGGTTGTNATCGCACGCTATGNNGAGCTAGCGGATGAAATAGCCAAGCGCTTTGCGGGCATNGTGCAACGAATCGANGTGAGCATACCAGTCGAAAATCATGCAGACCAAGAGACTCTCGCCGGCATTCTTAGCNACATCAATGAAATAGAAAANTAACCATCTTGGACAGATTATGAAACAACGAAAACTAGGAACAACAGATGTTTCCGCAATAGGCTATGGCGCCATGTCATTCAGCGATTTTTATGGTCCAACCGATGACGAGAGATCNCACGCGATCCTAAAAAGGTGCCTTGATTTGGGAGTTACTCACATTGACACTTCTAACGTTTATGGCGGCGGTCTATCCGAAAAAAGAATTGGCAGCTTTCTTGCTCGACAGGGAAACCAGGCACAGGACATGTTTAAGATTGCCACGAAAGCAGGAATCGCGACAAAATCGGACGGCACTCGCTACTACAATAATACTCTTGAACACTTAAAGGCACAGTTGGATAAGTCGCTTGACCGTCTCGGAGTCGATCAAGTCGAATTGTTTTATGTCCATCGCAGAGATTCAGCTACGCCTATTGAGGAGATCACCGAATCCTTGGCTACTCTTGTCAACTCTGGCAAAGCTAGACAAGTAGGTTACTCCGAAATAGCACCTANTACGCTTGCNTTAGCTCAAGACGTACACCCAATCGGGGCTGTTCAATCCGAGTATTCACTCTGGACGCGTTCCCCTGAANTAGGTCTAGTTCAGCGATGNCAGTCCCTNGGAACATCGCTCGTTGCCTTCAGTCCTGTAGGTCGATCCATGCTGACTGATCATCCGCTAAGCGCAGNGGTTGCAAACGAATTGCCATTTTTAAAAATCAATCCNCGCTTTCAAGAGCCGAATTACAGNCGCAACCTGACTGCTAGCAATGGCTTTCGAGCGCTATCACGCGAAATGGGGCTACCTGCTGCAGGATTGGCTATCGCGTGGCTTCTCGCACAAGGTGATCACGTACTACCAATTCCNGGTACTCGTTCAGTAGCACATTTCGACGAAGTCTGCGCTGGAGTGGATATTGAGCTGAGCGAAAGCGATCTATCTGCGATTGAGAAAGTTTTGCCTGTTGGCTGGAGTCACGGCGACCGTTATGGCCCCGCTCAATGGTTAGGACCAGAACGGTACTGTTAATTTACACAAGTCTCCAACTGAAAAGAACATTAAGAATAAACGGGATTGGTTTCACTTTTGTGCGATCAGCAAACAAATAACGAAGAATAACTCCTGTTGATTTGCATCTGCATGGCTCGACCAATGGTATCTTGTTGAAGTAGTCACCCACTTAACAGGTAGACCTACTTTTTTGCAGGATCAGGTAATGGTTTCAGCACACTATTAATAAAGAAAGTAGTTTTATTGCTGCTGAAATAAAAGGGGAAAATAATGAAAAAACTTATGGCGTTGCTAATGCTGGCGGTGTCTATTCCGGTCATCGCTGCAGAAATTCCTAGTAGCAAGCCAGAGCACGAGGGCATGTCGAGTAAGCGATTACAGCGCATTAAGGCAATGAACGATCGTTATACCGAGACTGGCAAGATCCCAGGAACACTTACAGCTGTACTCCGTAACGGTAAAATTGTACACAAGAGCGCCTCTGGATTAAAAACAACCGGCGGCGATCCCATCGAAATGGATGATCTCTTTCGCATCTATTCAATGTCGAAACCAATTACCGCGACCGCCGCAATGCAGTTGTACGAGCAAGGGATGTTCCAACTGACCGACCCCGTCTCTATGTTTCTTCCGGAACTGAAGAACCTAAAGGTAATGAAAAACGGAAAAGTCGTCCCTGCACAAAAACAGATGACGATGCAACAACTACTAACTCATACAACTGGNCTTTCGTATGGTTTCGACCCAAATGACCAAGTCGATCAGGCCTACCTAAAAGCTGATCTTTTTTCAGCAGAAAACCTCGATGAATTTATCGCAAGAGTTGCAGAACTACCCCTGAAATTTGAGCCTGGGGACCAGTGGCATTACTCGATCGCAGAAGACGTCACAGGCCTTGTCATTCAAAGAATAAGTGGCCAGCCTTTTAATGAATATTTAAAGGAACACCTATTTGAGCCTCTCGACATGAAAGACACCTTCTTTGAGGTTCCCCCAGAAAAGTTAGGCCGNCTACTGCCCAATCACTTCGTGAATCCANCAACNGGGAAGGCGGTAATCGATTCTAAGGACTTGAATCCAATNTGGTTCGGNGGTTGCTTTGCTTTGTGTAATTACGAAGAGGTTAGCCTTTACTCTGGTGCTGCTGGTCTAGTCTCAACACTCCGAGACTATATAAGATTTGCGGAGGCCATGAGNGACGGAGAATTAGGTGGGGTTAGAATTTTAAGCCCTAAAACCGTAGCCTTTATGCGTACCAATCATTTAGATGCATCAATAATTTCTTCCGGTAATTCAGGGGAACAGCCAAATCTTGTCGGCCAACCNTTGGGAGGCTTTGGTTTCGGTTTGGGCTTTGGCATCGTTACCAATACCGCGGCCCAAGGAGTTGTCGGGAGTGTCGGACAGTATTACTGGGGAGGAGCTGCGGGCACAGTNTTCTGGATCGATCCTGTTGAAGATCTTGTTGTTGTCAGCATGATGCAACTTATGGGTGGCTGGCCTTCTTATCGTCCAGACCTAAGGGTTGCAACCTACCAGGCAATCATCGAAACAAATGAATAATTCCCGACGAAGGATACGAGTTAAGTTGACACGCTTCACCCTTCTAGACAAGGAGTGTCTGATAAACCTATTTGATAAATACAAATGAGATTAAAGTAGAAGAGAATTCACAGATNCTTCCAAAATATAACNTGTCCGAACGGTTAAATTTCAAAGAGCTGTTCTGACGATCCTAACTAATACAGACCTTGCTTCAGAGCGCAAATTCATCCGTGCATATTGGAAAAGCTACTAATGCCAACTTCGGGTAAAGGCTGGACGCGGTTATCTCTCTCCTCATTATCTGGAGACAAAACATTTCTTGGCGCGTTNGCGCAGTGCTTAAAGTTTCTATAGTTTGAAAGACTGNATGTTTTATTCGTCGTTGTTACTAGCACCAGTCTGCATACAACGAACAACTTTAAAAATGCTCGCTAACCAAATCTCTTCAATCGAGGACATCGGACTTACCATTTGTAGCAGTCCTTTTCCTATGCAGTTGATTTCGAATAGAGAGATAAGCGTCATCTGGGTCAAGAGAACCATAGTGGCGATGCATTTCCTCACGAGGATCTTGCGCAAATATGTGTCCAGCGCCACCAAATAATTTGAATCCCAGGATGTCCTGTAAAGAACGGGGGAACGACATAATACGCGCAGGATGGATGCCAAGCATGAGATTTTCCTGCTGGCGCATAGAACCCCGACAGTAGTTTATAGTCAAAGCCTGTCGATCCTTACCAGAGATGTTTTCCCCCGCTCCGTGATAGCAACTGCCCACGACAAATGCNATGCTCCCNCTGGGCATCTCAAGCGGTATAGTCTCNTAAGCTGAAGACAAGTCGGGATCATCTGGAAATTTGTGGCTGCCTGGGACTACACGAGTTGCTCCGCTTGCAGCGGTAAANTCCGACAGTGCCCACATGGTATTACAAACAAGGTGGGGATGCGGCCTGGGCATTGAATAAAGCATGTCATCACCATGGATAGTCTGTGCCTCTTCACCATGGCCAACTACGGCTGTTCCCAATGTAGAGATCAAAAANCCATCACCTAGNACCTGCTGAAGTACAGATAGAACCCAGGGGTGAATGGCAACACGCTGCCACACGTCACCATCATTGAGCAGATCAAACCATCGGCGCGTGACGAACCCAGTGAAAGGCGCCGGTGGNATGTCTCCGCCTGGTCGAGCAGTTTCAAGATATTCCAACTCATCCAGAATAGCTTTCAGAAAATCTGGCTCGATGGCGTTCTCCATAATCGAAAAACCTTGGTCTTCGATTTCGGAAACATGGTTCTGAATCGCCTGCTTAGTTAAACCCTCCATTCGAATTCCTAGCGANTGACNGAGACACTTGGCATGATCAGATCTAACCTCAACATAAATGGAATACCGTTTTTGACTTTATGCTCAACCTTTTTCTGCTTCAACCCGGGCTACACTCGCATGTTCAGCCATCTTAGTCATGACAGCGGCAATATTCGCGTGATTTTCCAANAGATTAATNTCCCATATAGCTTTAGCGATACCACTCGATAGGCCAAAGCAATAAAAAGTATAGAAATCCGCCAGAGTCAATTCGCTGCCNGCTGCGTAAGGACTGCCATCGAACAATCGCGCAACTGCANACATACCTTTTTCAAGGTCTAACCTAGCGCTATCTTTAGTCTCCTGGCTGACAGTCTGCCCAAAAAAAGCTTCGGGAAGACAACGACGCGCCACGAGCTCAACATCAAGCTTAATATGACAACAGAGCTCCATCACTTTAGCGGACATCATCGGGTCCGAGGGCAGCAACGCCGGGGCGGGCTGAATAGCTTCAAGATATTGGGCAATAGCCAGCGATTCCGAAAGGAAAACGCCATCTGCTTCGATAGCCGGCATTTTGCCCATAGGGCTCATAGCCAGAAAATCTTCTTCCTGAGAGGGTGGCCGTTTAACTTCTTCGAATTCAACACTCTTTTCAATCAGTAGGGCCTTGGTCAGACTATAGTAATTACTCATCTTCAGGCCATAAAGCTTAATCATCTGCTTGTCTCCTCCGGTCGGTAAAGAAATTACGCTAGCCTAACATGGCTAGTCAAAAGCTGATTAACGATACTCGATCGTGATGCCCCCTCATATTGATTCATGCGACTGACTTAACCGCTAACTCGACGATAATTTTCTTTGTCTAGAATCTTGAAGTCACAAATCGAAAAACGGAACAAAGTGATATGAAGTAAGGGACGTGCGAACACTTTCTTTTACCTGTCGAATAGGACTGGCATCTCAGCCCCGAACATCGATAAATATCGGATTCGAGTAAAACCAAAGATCTTGCCATGGATTTTCTCCGACTTCGTCCGGCAGCGGCTCCAATTCCGTTTC
This sequence comes from Gammaproteobacteria bacterium, assembly GCA_002694945.1. GTDB lineage: Bacteria > Pseudomonadota > Gammaproteobacteria > Pseudomonadales > Azotimanducaceae > UBA9659. The sequence goes on along the minus strand of NZNP01000117.1, from coordinate 2,234 downwards.
ATTATTCGTGCCCCTTACTCTGAGGTAGACCGGCCCGGAAATATCGAGGTTATAGCGTACTACCTGCAGGGTGCCCTCGCGATTCCATGACGTAAATCTTTGTAAAACCTCAGTATCTGAAGTCCTGTCGGTCCCCAGATCAACATATTTACCTTTCACTTTACCTACAATCAAGTCAACGCGAGCAACGGGGGTTTTGAAGCCACCCGCGTTAAGCTTCGTCGGCTGCCTAAAACGAATCTCTATAATCACATTGTCGTCAGGGTCAACAACCAGCTGACCGCCTATCTCTGCCGTCTGGTCTCCTGACTTAACAGAGACAAACAGTTCACTGATCAGATCGCCTGTAGTAACAAAAACTCGACCATTGCGAATACCATCGATCACATCAGTATGAGTCCTGCTAGCCAGCACATAGGTCTTGGAATACTCGCCAGGCCAAAAATCAATGCCCCCTTCTGAGTAATGTATATGGGAATCAGAGTTCGCAGTAATCCACCAACGACGGCCCTCACTCAACATAGAGTCCCAAAAACCTCCAACCTTAGCCGTCATTTGATCGAAGCCACCCAACGTCGGATAACCGCGGCCGTATGCACCACGCGCAAAAACCCATGCAGGATAGATGCTTTTATTTTCGCTGGTCGTAAACTCCGCTGCTTGGTGTCCGGGAGCACCTTCCATACCAACCGCAACTTCAGGCGCTGTATTGTGCCATCGTCGCAATTCCGTGGGTGTGGTCTCACCGTATTCACCTAGATCTGAGGCGGATCGAGAGGGGTGATGTGCTATTACCAATGGCTTTTCGTCCCAAGAGTCAACATAAGCCAAAGCTTCCAACATAAACGATTCATTGTCTCGAGATGGATCGGGCGGCCAAGGTTCTCGCTTATCAAAACGTAACTCATACTGGTAGAGCTTGTCCGCCTCATCATGAGTATGCGGTACTATGATTGAGGAATGGTCAGCTGCAGGGGTGTTTAGTTCCAAGCCCGCGAATATCATCAATTCTGGTACTGATTCCCGAGCCTCTAGAATCGCCGGATATGCCATCTCAAGGTTGACCTTACTATGATTCGGTCCCCCATGGTCCGTAGCTACCATCCAAGCAAGGCCAAATTTTCGCGCCATCTGCGCGTTCTTGGTGATGCTATAAATCGCATCACCACCAATGAGAGGCCTGNGCGNATCGGTTTGTTCCCAACCTACGCTAAATTCGCTATGAATATGATGATCACCTGCTAACCATGTGCGCGATCCTCCTNGAATATCGGTTATGTTTTCAAATTTATCTCGCTCGATCTCGCTGTTCTTTTTGGCTGCGCAACCAAAAAGCAACAGCGCTATCGTGAGCTTCAACAAGAAANATGTGCAAGAGCTTTTCANACCAACCTCCCTTCGGCCACCAAAAATCAGAAAGCTTTAAAACTACNCAGAAGAGTATCATCCCAACTTCGGTCTGCTGCATATGACAGAGCTAACGCGAGGGCCTCTTTACTACCAATACGACGTAAACCCTCAACAGCAACTTGCGCACAGTAACCCTGATCGAGCAGAGCCATCTTGAAGATAGCCAGCAGCGCGTTACGATCCGTCGTAGTCGACAATAGAGCCACCGCAGCAAAAACAACATTAAAACGAATCTGATCTTGTGCTCGCCAGCCTCGTGTAACCTCCTTAGCTTGCCATTCCGGTCGTTCTTCTTGCATCAGCTTGACCAACTTCGGACACAGTCGGCTCACGTTTGCTCCAAGGAACCCTATCGCATCAACAGCCTGACGGACCACCTGCTGCCAAGGTGAATGAAGATAGCCTTCTAGCACTTCGAGAACATNTTCATCACAGCATCCCAACTCACCNAGTCCATAGGCGATGTTTATATCTAGCCAGGGATCACTAAGACCAACTAGTCCTAATAATCCTCCTACTGCATCCTGACCCTGAGCCACCAATGCATATGTTTCAGGCTCCATCACTACGGCTCGTTCATTCCAACGTCGCGGATAACCGACAATATTATCTCGAAGCAAGGCGCTTCCGTTTTCATCCTTTACGAAAATACGCTGATGATGATTCGAACCAGCTTTCGAGCGAAGTCGCTCACACAACAAATCAACCGGACATTTCATGTAGGTTGCATCAAGCATCGCTCCGATATCCTGACCATCAAGAGCTTGAACGTTTGCGGAGTCTTCCAGGCCGGGCCTGTCACCACGCAACCAACACCAGTTAAA
>NZNP01000116.1 GCA_002694945.1 Gammaproteobacteria bacterium | reverse complement strand
CCACCGCCGCCGCCGCCAAAAACTTTAATGTGGCTGGCATCATTCTCTTTCAACATGTCCACGACATATTTAAAGTATTCAACATGGCCGCCCTGATAAGAACTTATAGCAATACCCTGAGCGTCCTCCTGAAGCGCCGCCTGAACAACCTCTGCAACTGAACGGTTGTGGGCGAGATGAATAACTTCCACACCCAGAGACTGAAGAATTCGCCGCATGATATTAATTGACGCATCATGCCCGTCGAACAAGCTTGCCGCTGTAACGAAACGCAGGGGTGGTAGCTTCTTTTGCGACTGGGGCGCACCATCCAGTGATCTAACTTCGGCTTCAGACATATCAAGTTTCTCCCTTTGCTTGGATTAGCAAGCTCATCGTGTTCTTTAAATTTTCGTGTAATGATCGAATCTCGCCGAGATCATCTGGGCTAGCCAGCCAGGAATAAACGATGCCAATTACAGATGCACAGAATTGCCCCGCAATATCGTCTGCTCGAGATTTCAAATCGTCTCCCACTGTTTGATCCATCAGCATCCAATTTTTTACATCCGCATGGCGACGCTTGTGAATGTTGCCAATAATCTCCGTCAACTCCGACCCCGCATTTACCGACTCGAACCATAAGGTGTAAAACGCGCGAACCTGGATAGGAGCTTCAACACAGAATTTATAATGTTCATCCAAGGCGGTGTGGATAGCAGTTAAGCCGGTCAAATTTCGCGTTGCCTGATTAAGCTGACCCAACCAATTTTCACCGACCTGCCTTAGAACGAAAGCGAAGAGCTTGTCCTTTGAACCGAAACGCTGACCCGCCAATCCACGACTGTAACCCGCCCTAAGACCAATTTCCTTAAGACTCGTCGCCGAGGGGCCATAGTCAACTATTAAGCTCACGGCAGCTTCTAGCATCCGATTATCGGAAATTTCTGTCCGTTCCGCCTGAGTTAATCGCTTGTCGCTCTTTAACGGCATTATTAAAAGGCATCTTCAGACAGCGCAATTCCAACCTCTGCTCCGCCCGTAACCGCTTTCATGTAGCTCTGGTAACGAGGTAAAACTTGCCCAAAGTAGAATTTAATCGACATTTTTTTCTTCTGATAAAACTCATCATTTTTCTTCGATGCCACCTGCAGAGCCGCCCGCGCCATGTAATAAGCACCAGAAACATACCCCATCATCATCAGAAAATTATAAGCAACCGCGCCCACAAACCTTTGATTATTCTGCGCATTCTCCAGAAGAAAGCGAGCCGCTTGGCCAAGATCCTTAGCAGCAACTGTAAGGGATTTTGCAAGATCACTGTCTACCTGCACGAGTTGAGCCGCGGTATCTTCTATTTCTTCGAGGTAAGCATTAAGAGCGGCACCCTGATCCCTAAGCACCTTACGACNAACAAGGTCATTGGCCTGTATCCCATTNGTTCCCTCGTAAATNGNAGTAATACGAGCATCACGGTAGTGCTGGGCTGCGCCACTCTCTTCAACAAAGCCCATGCCTCCATGTACCTGAATNCCTANNGAAGTTACTTCGTTAACNAGCTCAGAGCACCANGCTTTTACAACCGGTGTCAACAACGCGAACCTCTCATTGTANTAACGACGCTGNTCGGCATCACCGTGAATTCTTAGATCGTGGCAATAGGCACCGTCATAAGCTAANCAACGCATGGCCTCTGTTGTTGATTTCATNTGCATCAACATCCTTTGCACATCNGCATGTTCAATGATCGCAGCCGGGGCGCCAGTCTCAACATTACGTCCTTGAACTCGGTCTTTAGCGTATCCCAGAGCATCCTGATAGGACCGCTCNGCGATAGCAACTGCCTGTAAACCGACCTCGAGGCGCGCATGGTTCATCAATGTGAACATACAAGCCAAGCCGTCACCAGGTTCACCTATCAAATAACCAACTGCCCCTCGCGATTCACCAAAACTCATGACACAAGTAGGGCTGGCATGGATACCCAACTTCTCCTCAGAGGAAACTACTTTCAGATCGTTACGTTCTCCCAAAGAACCATCATCATTAACCAGGAATTTTGGGACAAGAAACAACGAAAGACCCTTGTTGCCGGGTGGCGCATCAATCATTGGCGCTAGCACGATATGAATGATATTTTCAGTCATATCATGTTCGCCCCAGGTGATGTAAATCTTCTGGCCACGCAACAGATAGTGATCACCCTTTGGTTCAGCTCGAGTTTTTAGCGTAGAGAGATCAGAGCCAGCATGCGGCTCCGTAAGATTCATGGTCGCAGTCCACTTGCCCGAGACCAACGATGGTAAGTACTTATCTTTCAATTCATCATTTGCGTGTGCCTGAAGCGCATCAATACCACCCGCAGTNAGCAAAGGACACAAGGCCAACGAAGTGCAGGCACCATGCCACATTTCACTGGCGGCGAGATGAACCAAGAAGGGTAACCCCTGGCCACCATAACGNGGATCTTGAGCAAGACTNAGCCATTCGTTCTCGACGAACATNTGATACGCTTCTTTGAATCCGTCGGCTGTATGCAGCTGATCTCCTTCGACCCGAACACCTTGCGTATCGCCGATTCGGTTTAAAGGAGCTAACACCTGGTCAGCAAATTTACCCGCTTCCTCNAACACCGAGCCAGTTAGTTCCGAACTAGCNTCAGAAAAGCTGTCAAGTTGATTGAGCAAGGANTAATCCAGAACTTCGTTCATGACAAAGTCNATNTCACGNGTTGGAGCAGCGTAGTCAGCCATAACAATAAAACATTTTAANTAGTCAGCGAAAGATACTTGCTCAAAACAAGCAAGTCAAACCATCAAGCTGCTGTGCTATGCTCCTCTNGTTTTCTAAACCTAACCCTGATGGATCATCTTGGCCCCCTCACTCTGGCAAGAANCGCAATTTAGGCTGTACCTAGGCTCNGTCAGTTTTTCCGGGGCAGCCATGGCAATGCAGCAGCTGCTTATTACTTGGCTACTAGTCGGTATTCTAATGCTTCCTGCGACCCAAGTGGGTGCTATACAAGCGCTAATCGGGCTGCCAGGGATTGCACTCATGCTTTGGGGTGGGGCGGTCGCTGACCGCACTGATCCCCGCGGACTATTGATACAAGTTTATTCATTAGCTTGGCTTTTTCCGATAGCCCTATTTACNGCAGTCCANNTCGATCTNCTTAACATTTGGTCCGTCNGNGTGTTTGGGCTAGCAATGAGCACNGCGATCGCTTATGCCAGNCCTTCNCAGCAAGCTATACTCAATCGAATTGCGGGTTCGCAGGTTCAACGAGGCGTCACACTCTCAACGATCGCTAGTTTCCTCGTGCAGATTATTGGTCTCGCCATCTCGGGTCAGATGGAAAATGTTGGTGTCGATACCATTCTGATGATTCAGTCCCTTAGTCTCGTGCTCGCGGCTCTTGCCGTCAGGCAACTTGCGCCCGCCGAAGCCAGTCCCGCAATCCAGCAGAAAACCATCGCGATTATCTTTGACGGNTTCAGAGCGGTCATTGAGAACCGCACAATCCTGCATACAATGATAATCACCTTTGTATCCGGTATTTTTAATTACGGAGCCTTCGCTATCGCTTTGCCCTATATCGTCAAAAGAATCTACGAAGGCGACGCAATTGGTTTTGCGACCATGATGGTAATCTTCTATACAGGAGCGACGATTTCCAATGTCATCCAGTACTGGGTAATGCCTCTTACACGCCCTGGATTCTGGTTCCTAGCAATGCAATTGACTAGAGCTCTACTGCTCTACCTGATCTGGCTACAACCCGAATGGTGGATTCTTCTACTAGTCATGTTCTTCTGGGGACTNAATATGGGTATAACTACCAATCTCAGTCGGGCCATCGTACAAGAAACCAGCGATCCGAAATTCCTCGCCCGCCTTCTATCTGTATTCTCTCTGGGTATGATGGGCGCGATCCCAATCGGCGCGATAGCCATTGGCCTTCTGGTCGGCTGGTTCGGCGAGGTCGACGCGTTGATTCCTTCGATGTTCATCTCGATCGGTTTGTTCGCATACGGTTTCATATTCACAAAAGTCGGCGACTACCGTTCTCCCGCGACCACTGGTACTACTCAGTAGATCGAGCTTTCCGAAAGTCAGGCTCCCTCTTTTCAAGGAAAGCAGAGATCGCTTCTTTATGCTCAGCTGATTTGTAACACTCCATAAGCGCCTTGCCTTCACGCCGCTGAACTTCCATTAAATCCTTTTCAGCCATGTTCTGCGTNATGAGCTGCTTTACCATCTGGAGGGCCACCTGAGGATTTTCGCCCATCGAACGAGCTGTTGAGATCGCAGCAGCCAGAAGCTCAGGTCCTTCCACCACCCGATCAACCAACCCAATGCGCTCCGCTTCGATCGCATCAATTGTTTTGCCCGAGAGCATCAGCTCCGAAGCCTGGCCTAACCCACAACGAGCAACAAGAAACTGTGAACTGGCCAACTCAGGAACCAAACCCATCTTAATAAAACGACAACTGAGCTTCGCATCGCTAGCAGCAATAATAAAGTCCATCGGAAGAATCTGTGTTAACCCAACACCNATCGCCGCCCCATTCACCGCCGCTACGACAGGCTTGGACTCCCTTACGACATCGATCCAATTGCTTGATTCCTCTGAACCTTGCCTAACTTCACCTGAGTCCGCTTGAACCGCGAATAAATCCTTAATATCGGCCCCTGCACAAAACCCTCGGCCAGCGCCAGTCACGACAAAAGCACCAACGTCCTCATCCGAATTGCCGGCTCTCAACGCCTGCTGCAATTCATCACCCATCTGATGGGTCCACGCGTTCAGCCTATCAGGTCGATTTAGAGTTAGGATCGCAACACCATCACTGATCGACATTTCTATTGTTTCAAAATTCACCATATTATTCTCCTGTATGTTCCGCATAAGACTTGTCTCCATCATATTGAAACTTGGGGCATGGTTACATGCCTTATATCTTTCCTGGCTCTTTACTGCTTTCCATCTTCTAGAGCACAACTATGAATANTGCTANGAGAATTACTGAATACTCTGGCAATTTAAGTCAGCTAAATGGACTGGTACAAGGAACGAANGCTTGCNAAGAAACAGCGGGCACGGCNTGGCACTATGCATGAGATATGCTNCTGATTCCTCCCTCTCTCTAGTTTTNNGCCGCCTNAATGCTAGGGTGCCTACGGCTCATTATNGATAGACGCTGCAATAGAATCATTGTGGCGCCGCAACTAGCAGCGTAGGCTAGCAATGAAACAGAAAAAATTATTTGCCATTCATGCCAGGCTGATGGGGCTAAAACTGCAATAAGGCAAAGAGCAGCCAACCTAATCCATTCAATTCTCTGAGCATCCGAGCGACCTTCCAACATACGACCATGAGCGAAGAAACTAACTGCAACGATCAAAAACACTGTTACGCTAAGGCTATAACTGATATCACTCCCCGAGAGAACTGCAGCAAGCCCTACAGCTGTAATTACCCAGTACTGAACGAAGCAATAGACTCGATCAAAATTAGAAATTTCAGGATCGTATCGGGGTCGCTGCCAGTCATACGATGGGACAGGCACATCGGACGGACTCCAGTTCGGCGGTTTAAACCAGATAAGTAACTTATCGCGCCAAGATCGGGTTAACCAGCAGAGTCGCACTGTATCCACCCAAACGTGCAAATTTGCCCAGACCGGATTCCAACTACGCAGGGCATTAGTAATTCCGTAATAACAAGGGTAGTCATCACGCTCTTCAGTGAAAGTTCCAAAAAAACGGTCCCATATGATGAAAACCCCCCCGTAGTTTCTGTCGATATAAATAGGATTCTTTGCATGATGCACACGATGGTTGGACGGCGTCACAAAAAGCCATTCATAGAAACCAAGGCGCCTGACGTGTTCCGTGTGAACCCAGAACTGATAGATTAGGTTCAAGCTGCCTACCGTAACCACAACTTCGACCGGCAATCCAGCGAGGTATAAAGGGATGTAAAACACGAAGCCAATATAATCTGTACCGGTTTGCCTTAAAGCAGTGCTCAGGTTGAATTCTTCACTTTGATGATGCGCGACATGAGATGCCCACATAATACGCCATTGATGACCAAACCTGTGTTTCCAGTAGTAACAAAAGTCGTAAGCAATGAACGCGGCAACCCAGACCCATAGCGATTCAGTGGAAACCGGCGAAACACCAAGATAACCGGTCAGATAACCAAACACTACACCAGCAAAGCCTAGCCTTAAAAGCCCAACAACCCGGCTGAGCAAACCCANCGAAAGGCTGTTCAACGTATCGTTCAACCTATAAGTCTGCCGACGAACAACAAGTCCCCACAAATACTCGACAGCCATAAGCAGGACAAAAAAGGGAATCGCATAGGTCACGTAATTCATGCGACGATTATACCCAGAGTTNTCCCTTTCACACTCTCGGNACATATGTTTCTAGACACNGCTTACTCGNTTGTTGCCGGTCTGCGATCGAAGATGCCAACGGGATTAACGGGCTCAAGGGACTTAAAAATAAAGGCCGCTACTTTCAAATGCAGGTTCCAGCCATTCTGCGCTAACCTCTTCAGGACTAAAGGACAGATTTTTCTCAATATTCATATGAACAGTGTATAGAGTTGGAGCAGGTGACGACAGGGAGCTTCTTTTACGGTTATAAGCTGGTTGCGGCTGCCTTTCTCGCGCAGTTTATAGCGATCGGAATCTACAGCTATGTCCTCGGGCCATTCATGCAGCCTATGATTAATGATCTGGGNTGGAGTCGTGCAGACTTTACACTCACTCGATCAATTTCTCAGATTGTGATGGCTNTAGCAGGCATATTAATCGGCGCACGGGTCGACAGATTCGGTGGTCGACCGATAATGCTGATCGGCGCCACCATACTAACCACCGTTCTCATCGCTCACAGCATNATTTCGTCGTTGCTAAGCTGGTGGCTTTTGAATGGCGTGNTACTAACAGTTGGCACCGCGATGGTCGGCTCATTAGTTGTCNACGTCACTCTCTCCAAATGGTTCATTNTCAATCGTGGTAAAGCCATTGCCTTCGCCGCGATGGGCGTTTCTTTTGGAGGAATNATTCTGACACCCTTGACTACTTACCTAATAGACTCTGTTGGTTGGCGCATAGCCTGGGTCTACCTCGGCATATTCAGTGCAGCAGTCCTCTACCCNGTTGCTCTGATAATGCGAAGAGCCCCCGAAGATGAAGGACTCAACCCCGATGGATTCACGGACGAGCAATTACAAGTGGACATCCCAATAGAGAGTTCAATTAATGATGATTTGGCCTTCACCAGAACAGAGGCTCTTCGCACTACATCTTTTTATGCGTTGGTAATAGCCTTCGGATTCTTCACTATTAACATCGTCGTATTACTGTTGTTTTCAGTGCCTTTCTTAACAGATAACGGTTTTTCAAGAAGTGATGCCGCTTTAGCTATTTTTATTGCCTCGATCCCCGCAATGCTTTCAAAACCAGCCTGGGGATACCTGATTGATCGTGGCCGTCCGAAACCCCTGGCAGCAGGCTCCGCGATAGTGTCAGGCCTGGCGTTGATACTCATCATCCTTAGTGTTGATGGCGGTGTGTTCTTTTGGGTATGCGTGGCNTATGTAGTGCTAGGTTTCGGCTGGGGTGGGATGATCCCGTTGCAGGAAGTCATATGGGCGACATTCTTTGGCCGACAACACATCGGAGCTATCAGGGGTGCCGGAATGCCGTTTGGTCTATTGCTAGGTGCCGCGGCCCCATGGCTTGTCGCCCGCTGGGCAGACCTAACAGGTACTTATTACGAAGCGCTAATGGTGGTGGCATTACTTAATTTACTCTCTGGCATCATGATATTCTTAGCGCCGCCACCAAAGAAACGTTAAGCCGTCTTGGAAATTTGGTGGCAACCNGGCATTTNTCAGGAACTAAGACCTAACCCACCAAAAAAAGCAGAAGGCCTCATTCGGCAAAAAAAGGTGTGCGTCTATCCGGCTCATAGTCAAGAATAGTGACGCGCTCCATGAGCCTTCGATGAGGCCAAAANTCACCCGATGCACAGTGCTGNACGGCTCGATTATCCCACATTGCAATGGAACCCGGCGCCCATCGAAAACGGCAACTAACTTCTGGCCGACCTATATTTGAAAAAAGTTCACGCAACAGAATTCTCGTTTCAGCCTCTTCTATTTCATGCTCTTTGGAAAACCCTCGAGTAAAGACCCGATTAACAAATAAAGCCGTCCGACCTGTTTCAGGATGGGTGCGTGCCACCGGATGAACCGCTGAGGGTATCTGACCATCCATCGCATGAAACGGCTGGCCGACATGCAAAGCCTTCAATGAGGCAACCCTTTCCTTGGTTTCCATCCGNAAACCCTCCCAAAGCGCGTAAGCGTCACAGAAATTTGTATCGCCNCCTATAGGCGGCGCTTCGCGGCATATCAATACGGAACCCATAGGTGGCCGCGAGGACCAGGTCGCATCGCTATGCCATTCGGACGCAGCGCCNGCGGTTTTCTCTCCNGACTGNAATCGAAGGATATCAGGNTAATTTTCTGGCGTTGCGGAGCTGCTTGGCACGTGATCACGCTCACCATGGTGTGCCCCCAACTCACCAAAATACTCAGCGAATTGAATCATCCCATCATGCGTAAGATGTTCTTGGTTCCTAAACATGATGACACGCCGCTCAAGCCATAGCTCTCGAAGGAACGTCACCATGCCTGGAAGATCCATATGTCGCTCCAGATCTAGGCCATGGATCACGGTGCCCAGAGCCGGCGACAGTGGTTCTAACTTAAGTTCTAGACCACACATTGAGAGAGGTTTGTAAACCACAGGCTCCAGACTCCCGGTAATCAAATCCGCGTCCTGAGCCCGAATTCCATCGGCCATGGTCTTTCGGTCACCCAGTCCAGGAAAACGCGCGGCAGCCACCATGCCCATAGGCGTCCGCCGCGACAAGCGTCGAGAGACCGTCTGCTCCATCTTCGAATGATCAGACATCATTCCCACACCTTTTTAATTCGCATCATTGATCCATTGTCATCTATAAGATTTTCCATTTGACCATTGCCCTATATTCGAACTATTTGCGGTCAGCTGGCATTCTCTGACCAGACTTCGTCCAGGACCCGCAACGCCGCCATTGAGTTTGGCCATCCGGCATAGTGCGCTCCATGAGCGATAACGCCAAGCAGTTTCTCACGTTCAACTCCCACATTCCTAGCACCCCTAAAATGAATTTTCATTTCTTCCGGCCGGTTAAGCGCGAACAAGATAGTGCAAGTCGCAAGTGAACGTTCTTTTAGTGTTAAGTCATCCTGTTGCCAGACTTCTCCGAAAAGGTGTTCAACTGTATAACGACCTAACGGTTCAGGAATCGCAGGCCCTTCACCAACCGGGCTACCAAATAGCTTACCCAGAAGGGTCAAACCTTTTTCGCGTTGCTCGTCACTCACTTCAAAGTCCTCTCTCGATTGTATTATGATGACAACACGCTAATCTCTCCTAATCAGCAAAGCAACTTGAGAGGGCTTCCTGCCACAGGTTTGATCTGCGGTTCAACCATGGCTCTGAATAGTTAGAGACCAGGTCCGTGATGCACCAGACTCCGGCAAAAGCATCGCCAATAAGTCCGATGCGTCAAAACAGCTATCTGTTCAGACGCTAACGATATTTGATACCAATCAATCTCCAGCGAATCATCAAACCCGAATGTCATTTTCTTTAGCTTCCTGACCTAACGGTTCAGGGGTCGACTTTAAGCTAGAAAAAGGGCTGGCGAACACTTTGCTATACTCACTTGATCAGCGAACAAGGCCACTATGGCCGAAGCTACCCTCCAAAAGACTTCGACTAAAAAACCTCTTATTCTCGTCACCCAGGCACTGACCACCGTTGCTACATTTTCGCTCGGTTACATCAT
>NZNP01000115.1 GCA_002694945.1 Gammaproteobacteria bacterium | reverse complement strand
AGTTCTTCTACGTTAAACTCGATGGTGGGTTGCCTGAGAAACGGTGGCTTTGTGTTAATCTAGCGTCCTTTCAAATTTGGGCAAAATTCATGGAAGCCTCTCCAACCATTGTTGATATTACTGTTGAAAACTTTCAAAGCATTGTCGGTGAGCAGTCCAAGACAACGCCCGTGTTACTTGAGTTCTATGCCGACGGGGCGGAGCAGTGCGCATCTACTAGCGCACTGCTGCAGAAATTAGTAGCCGAATATAGCGGTAAATTTATTCTTGGCAGAGTAGAGGTACAGCAAAATCCTCAAATTGTGCAACAGTTAGGCATTAGAGCTCTTCCGACAGTTAAGATTATTTTCCAAGGTCAAATGGCGGGTGATATTGAGGGGCCTGCGGAAGAGCAGCAACTGCGGGGTGCGCTGGATCAGGTCACTATGAGTCCTATGGAAAGGATCAGAGAGCAGATTGATTTTTTGGTTCAGCAGGGTGAGCGTCAAAAGGCGATCCAGATGCTGCGGGAGGTGATTGCAGACGAGCCCAATAATTTTGGTCTGCATGTAGAATTGTGCGACATGCTTATCCTAGAGGGTGAAACCAACGACGCTCGTGAAATTTTAGCAGCTATCCCCAAAGATAGTGTTGGTATCGAAAAACCTTTGAGCAGACTTGAATTTTTAGATCTTGCCGGAGAGCTTGGTCGGTTGGATGAGTTGGAAGGTAGGATTGCTGATGAGCCAGAAAACCTCCGTGCTCGCTTTGATTTGGCTATTCGGCTTGTAGTGGAGGACAGAACAGAAGAAGGCTTGGGTCTGTTGCTCGAGATTATGAAGGTAGACCGTGAGTGGGAGGATGAGCTCGCACGCAAAACCATGATCAAGATCTTCAATATATTGGGTAAAGGGAATGAAATAGCAGGGGCTTATCGTCGTAAAATGTTCGGTCTGCTGCACTAGGGTGCCGCGCGATTCTGTACAAATTTACAGTATCTGCTAGAATCAAGGGTCAGTTCGTGAATCACGGAGCTGCCTTTGGAAATTCTTTTGTCTATGTCTGCGATAGCAATTAGCATTCTCATTATCTCTCTTTTGGTGGTCACTGGGGCATGGATAGCTGTGCTGGTTCTATATCGACGTAAAACCCGCGATTTAGAAGAGGAACTCACTCGACTAAAGATTGATATTGCCTCTGTGGGTGAACGTTTATCTGCTAGTCAATTAAAAGGCGAGGCCCTGATCGAGGAGAGCGAACGGTTGCGTAAGGCGGTTGCCGATGGTCAATCTGCATTAGTAGGAGCTCGGGAGGAAAACGCTCGTCTTCAGACAAGCGTTAAAGAGCAGCGTCAACATGCAGAAGAAAAACTGAAACTACTGTCTGAGGCTCGGGAATCGATGCAGAATGGCTTCAAAAATCTCGCCAATGAGATCTTTGAATCTAAGCAGAAGGAATTTAAAAATCAAAGCAAGGAGCAGTTATCCGGAGTGCTTGACCCGCTACATGAGCGTATAAAATCGTTTGAGAAGCGTGTTGAAGATACTTACAGTAACGAGGCGAAGGAACGCTATTCCCTGCAGAAAGAAGTTAAAAACCTCCAAGAATTGAATGCCCGAATCGCTCAGGATGCCGTTAACCTAACGAACGCTCTCAAAGGGGAATCCAAAAAGCAGGGAATTTGGGGCGAAATGGTACTAGAACGGGTCTTGGAAAGTTCGGGCTTGGTTAAAGGTCGCGAATATGAACTGCAGGTCACGCTCAAATCCGCTGAAGGAACCAGGCTGCAGCCAGATGCAATTGTTCGTCTGCCTGAAGCTAAAGACGTCGTCATTGATTCGAAAGTCTCGCTGTCTTCTTATGAAAAATATTGCTCAACCGACGATGAGACTTTAGGCCAGGCTGCGCTAACCGCTCATATCAGATCAATTCGAACCCATATTAAACAATTATCTGCAAAAGATTATCAGTCGCTAAAAGGCATCCGGACGCTTGATTACATCCTCATGTTTGTACCTATTGAATCAGCTTTCTCGCTAGCGACCCAGGAAGATCCAGATTTGTACACCGATGCACTCGCCCGGCAGATAGCAATTGTAACGCCATCAACTTTGCTCGCGACACTTCGTACTATCCAGAACATGTGGCGTATCGAGCAACAAAACCGTAATGCGGATGATATTGCTGATAGGGCAGGTAAACTTTATGACAAATTTGTGAACTTTGTTGCGGACCTCGAACTTATAGGGCAAAGACTGGATTCGACTCGCAGTGCCTGGGATGATGCCTGGAACAAGTTAGTAGATGGTCGGGGCAATCTTGTTAAGCGCGCCGAAGACATGAAAAAACTTGGAGCCAAAGTAAGTAAGTCATTACCTCAAAACCTTTTAGAAATGACACCTGCCGAAGGTCGAGGATCTAGNCAATCTGTTGACACCTAGACATTTATTCACAACCTGACCCGTTTGACATCAAGTTAGCNTTTCGCGAAACTGGCCCATGGTCNAGTGATAAAAAATTANCTATCTAGCTGAAAATAAAAGAAAAAATAGAAGCTCAGAGCAAATCGGTTGTANNCATATTGAAACATTGGTTTTTTGAGTCCTGACTAATTACCCCCAGACTTATCCACAGGTTTTTAAGGAATCTCGGTGTCAAAAAAAGAGAGTGGTGCCTACTGGCGAGCAAATATCAAACTGATGCTAGGACTCCTAGCTATCTGGTTCACTGTATCATTCCTTGCAGGAATTATTTTTGTAGACTTTCTTAACCATTTTAGGGCGTTCGGCTACAGGCTTGGCTTCTGGTTTTCGCAGCAGGGGTCGATTTATTTCTTCGTCGTTATCATTTTTATTTACACCTGGCGTATGAATGTCCTCGATAGGCAATTTGGCGTGGAGGAAGAAGACTGACCATGTCTGCACAGGTGCTTACTTATCTTTTCGTTGGTGCTTCTTTTGCGCTTTATATCGGTATAGCCATATGGAGCCGATCTGCTTCAACCAAAGAATTCTACGTGGCGGGAGGGCATGTCAATCCATTAGCAAACGGGGCCGCTACGGCTGCCGATTGGATGTCTGCTGCTTCCTTTCTTAGCATGGCTGGTATTATTGCNTTTGAAGGAGCGGACGGTGCTCGTTATTTGATGGGCTGGACAGGAGGCTATGTGCTGCTTGCGCTNTTGTTCGCGCCATACCTTAGAAAGTTTGCGAAGTTTACCGTTCCGGACTTTGTTGGCGATCGATATTATTCCAGTACGGCTCGCTTGGTAGCTGTAATCTGCGTCATCTTCATTTCGTTTACCTATGTTGCAGGTCAGATGCGGGGTGTAGGTATCGTCTTTAGTCGCTTCCTTGAAGTCGATATCAATGTTGGTGTCATTATTGGAATGGGGATTGTCTTCTTTTATGCAGTACTGGGCGGTATGAAAGGCATTACTTATACNCAGGTTGCGCAGTATTGTGTTCTGATATTTGCNTATCTTGTGCCAGCAATTTATATCTCGCTCATTCTGACAGGAAATCCNTTNCCGATGCTTGGATTAGGCTCAACGATGGCTGATGGCAGCGGTATCTACCTTTTGGATAAATTAGATGGGTTGACGACTGAGTTAGGTATGGCGGCGTTCACTTCGGGTGCCAAGTCGACCGTCGATATGTTTTTTATCACGGCGGCTTTAATGGCCGGNACAGCTGGGTTGCCTCACGTCATAGTTCGATTTTTCACTGTGCCCAAAGTGCGTGATGCTAGGATATCGGCCGGTTATGCGTTGATATTTATTGCGTTGCTCTACACTACAGCGCCAGCTGTCGCTGCCTTNGCCAGAATCAATATCATCAACAATGTTGACGGTATGGTTTATGCCGATGCGCCCCGTTGGTTTGGGAAGTGGGAAGACTCAGGTCTGATAGCCTGGCATGATAAAAATTCCGATGGTGTGGTCCAGTACAGGGGTGGCGCTGCACTTAATCCCGCAAAGCCAAATTTTACTGGAGAANGAGGTGAATCAGGGGAACGTATAGTAGCTAATGATCCTTCNGCAAGCGACAACGAACTTTATATAGATAGGGATATTATCGTCCTGGCTCATCCAGANATCGCGCAATTGCCCAACTGGGTTATAGCTCTTGTAGCTGCAGGTGGGTTGGCTGCCGCTCTTTCGACNGCAGCAGGCTTGNTGCTAGTTATTTCGACTGCTGTTTCTCATGATCTGATGAAAATGACTTTTAGACCTCAAACTACGGAGAAGGAGGAGTTGTTGTATGCGCGCATCGCCGCCGCGTTGGCAGTGGGCGTCGCTGGTCTCTTCGGTATCTATCCGCCAGGATTCGTGGCTCAAGTAGTGGCTTTTGCTTTCGGTCTAGCTGCAGCTAGTTTCTTCCCTGTCATACTGCTTGGTATTTTCTACAAACGCATGAACAAGGAAGCGGCTATATCTGGAATGATTACAGGTCTGGTTTTNACATTTAGTTATATTGTTTATTTCAAGTTTGTTGCCCCGGGAGACAATAACCCTGAGCACTGGTGGTTTGGTGTTTCTCCAGAGGGGATCGGTACTCTTGGTATGATTCTCAATTTTGCGGTTTCACTTATTGTATGTCGATTTACGCCGCCGCCGCCCGCCGAGGTACAGCAGCTGGTGGAGAATATCCGAGTTCCCGCTGCACGATAGGCAGGTTTAAAGATGGCAGAAGCAGACAATCTAATTACAACCTATGAACAGTCAGGNATTAAAAGAGTTAAATTAGCTTTTGTAGATGTCGACGGCGTCTTACGTGGTAAATATATATCTTTGAGCAAGTTCAAAAGCATTGCGGCGGGTAGCTCGGGCTTTTGCGATTGCGTTTTAGGTTGGGATGTAGATGACCAGCTTTATGACAATGCCAGTTTTACTGGTTGGCATACTGCTTTCCCGGATGCCCCTTATCGCATTGATCTGACCACTGAGCGTCGTCTCAGAGATGAGAATGACATTCCTTTTTTTCTCGTTGAATTCATAGGGGAAACCGCCGGACATCCTATCTGTCCGAGAAGCCGATTGAAGCAGGTGCTCCTACTGGCAGAAGAAATGGGTTATGAGCCGAGAATGGCTTTCGAGTACGAGTTCTTTATTTTTCGGGAATCAGCACAGAGCGTTCGCGATAAAAATTTCCAAGGTCTTATTCCTCTGACCCCCGGTAATTTCGGCTATTCAGTACTTCGTACTTTATCTGAATCGGATCTGTTTAACGANTTTATGGACTACTGCATAGATCACGGTCTTGACATTGAGGGGTTGCACTGTGAAACAGGACCCGGCGTATGGGAAGCTGCTATCGGCGTTGATGGCGCATTAGCCGCAGCGGATAAAGCGGCGTTATTTAAGACATTTGCCAAGGCATTTTTTCAACGCCGAGAGCTGATCGCCACATTTATGGCAAAGTGGTCTATGGATTATCCGGGCCAGAGTGGCCACTTGCATCAATCTTTGAATGCAATTGACACCTCTAAGAATATTTTTTTTGATGAAAGTGACCCCCAAAATATGAGCGACACGATGCGTTTTTATGTTGGTGGTCTCCAAAAGCATATGAANTCATTTCTGGCGATGACCTCACCGACAGTCAATAGCTATACCAGGCTCGTCAGAGGTGCATGGGCTCCAACTGCAGCAACTTGGGGTGTTGAGAACAGGACTGCGGCCCTGCGAGTTATCAAGGGCGACACTAAATCACAGCGAGTTGAATTCAGAGTAGGGTCGGCAGATGCTAATCCTTATCTGACTGCGGCTGCTAACATCGCCGCGGGTCTTGATGGCATCAACAATAAGATTGAACCTGAGGCTCCTGTAGAAGGGAATGCATACGATCTGCAGGATGATCTTCCTGAGAGGCTGCAGCTTAGCAGNAATTTGAGAGATGCGAACTATGCCTTCAATCGCTCCGCTGTCGCTAGACAATACCTAGGTGATACCTTCGTTGACCACTTTAGTGCATCTCGAGATTGGGAGGTAAGGGAGTACGAACGGTCTGTTAACGACTGGCAGTTAAAACGCTACTTCGAAATCATCTGATGAAGATCGGTGTTCTGCAGGCTGATTCCGTTATGGAGCG
The DNA here is from genome assembly GCA_002694945.1 of Gammaproteobacteria bacterium. GTDB lineage: Bacteria > Pseudomonadota > Gammaproteobacteria > Pseudomonadales > Azotimanducaceae > UBA9659. The sequence goes on along the minus strand of NZNP01000115.1, from coordinate 1,749 downwards.
ATTGAGGCTAACACATGGCGACTATCCTGACATGATCGAAGGGGTGCTGAGTCACGCTGCTAGCGAGCTNGGTGAGAATGTTACTTTTTGCACTTACGATGTTGTAGCGGGGCATTACCCTGATCAGCTAGATAGCTGCAATGGATATGTTATCACTGGTAGCCGACAGAGTGTCTATGACCCTGACGAATGGATAAAAACACTACGCGGCTATGTCGTCGATCTTCATGATTTAAAGATTCCAATCATAGGTATTTGTTTTGGTCACCAGTTGATTGCAGATGAGCTTGGGGGTACCACCGAAGCTGCAGCTGGCGGTTGGGGCGTGGGTTCTCATCTATATGACATTGTTGACTCACATTGGTGTATTGAGCCTGAAGTTAAGCAATATCGAGTCTTGGTTTCACACAAGGATCAGGTCATAGAATTGCCCGACGGCGCTCGATTATTGGCAACCAGCGACTTCTGTCCCAATGCCATGTTTTCGATTGATGATCATATTCTTGCTCTTCAGGGACACCCGGAATTTTCTCGTGGGTACTCTGAAGACTTGATGTATATGCGCCGAGAAATAGTTGGTGAACGTGTTTACCAACAGGGTATTGAGTCGCTTCAGCATGATTTACAAAGCCTAGAAATTGCCAAATGGATAGTGCGCTTCCTGAAACGTAAGCCCGTATAATTCTGCCTTTTTGTGGATAGGGTAAATCATGAGCTGGCAATCCAGATTTGAGTCGCTCCTCGCGAACAAGGCTTTCGAAGTATTCATTATGCTTGTCATTATGGCCTCGGCGTTGACTGTTGGCGCTAAGACCTATGACATTTCTCCGGTGGCGATGGGCTTCTTAGAAGTGGCGGACGTGGCCATAACCATTATATTTTTGATCGAAATCAGTATTAGATTTATGGCTACCCATCCTAAAAGTCAGTTTTTCAGGAACGGCTGGAATGTATTCGATACGCTGATTGTTTTCGTTAGTCTTGTGCCTATCGATAATTCGGACATGGCTCTCGTAGCAAGACTAGTTCGAGTTTTCCGTGTTTTGAGAATGATTAGTGTAGTTCCTGAACTGCGAGTTCTCATGAATTCGATGTTGATTGCATTGCCTCGGTTAGGCTATGTCATGGCCATGCTCTTTATTATTTTCTATATTTATGGCGCGATCGGCAGCTTGTTCTTTAGTCATGTAAACCCGGAACTCTGGGGCAATGTCAGTATTGCTATGTTGACATTATTCCGTGTAATGACCTTTGAGGATTGGACTGACGTCATGTACGAAACCATGGAGGTCTACAGTTTTTCATGGTTGTTCTACCTATCGTTCATATTCCTGACGGCGTTTGCATTTCTCAATATGGTAATTGGAATAGTTGTAAATGTACTCGAGGAGGAACACCAGAAAGTGCTTGCCGAGGATCCGGAAAATATTCAAATGAAAGATCTCTATATGGAGGTGCAGGCATTACGAATAGCGTTCGAGAAGCAGGATATCAGGGGGTCGGATTAGGTCTGCTGTCTTTCGGACCATTTCCAATTTTATGCAAAATTTCCAGCTCAAGATGCGAGCTGCGAAAAGAGATCACAAAATAACGAATAATTGAGGGTTTAGGATCTGGTATGTTTAAACTGCATAAAAACAGTCAAGAAATTTGTCTCTTCGTCTTCGTGTTATCGGAACCGTTTGACTTTACCAGTCTTCGGGCCGTTGATCGACTCACCTAATGGGACACTTATAAGCACCTTTGGTT
>NZNP01000114.1 GCA_002694945.1 Gammaproteobacteria bacterium | reverse complement strand
TCTGTCCGGCGTGGGTATGGGCATCGATGAAACCCGGGGCTATTGCATACCCCTCTAGATCTACCCCCTGCCCTGCCTCACTGTCCGCGATACATACTATTTTCTGTCCTTCCACCTGTATCGATTTGCCTCGCAGCGGACCGTCAGGTGTAAGAACTATCTCCGGGTTCAGGGTGTATGCAGGTAACTGCATCTCAGCGGTTATATCAGTGGAAAGCGGCATCAGGTGCTTCTCGGATTAGCTTCAATAAGAAATGGACCGCACGCTCGAGCGTGCGGTCCACGAGTTTTGCTCAAAGATTTGTTAGTCGATAGTAACCCTCGAGGGATCGATCGCCATCAGGGGAGCTGTTGCAAGATACTTTTTCATATTTGCAGCGGTCGCAGCACCCTTAACCGCGCCTTTTGAAACCACCCACTTGGCCTCAGATACGAGCAGATTTACCAGACCCTTATTCAGCTCGATGGCATAGTCTGCTTCTGACCACCGACTTTTCGCCATTTCAAAGGTTATGCGACCACCCGTTGCCTTGGAGTATATTTTTTGGGCTTCGGTAGGGTTAGCTTTGATAAATTTCTCAGCCTTTATCAGGGCCTTCAAAAAACCTTGAACTTCTTTTGGCCGTTTCGAGAGCATCTCAGGTGATGCGGAAAGAACGAACTGCGCGACATATGCATCGCTTTTGTACTCGCGATAATCCGAGCCTAGGGCCTTCTTTGCCGATGCGTAAAAATCGGGGAACATCACTCCCGCATCTATGTCACCCCGGGCAAGTGCAGGCACAATATCAGGTGGGGACACGTTCAGCACTTCCGCCTTGATTCCCGCCTTTTTCATCAGCGCTTCGGTAAAATACTCGGTATTTGAGCCTCTCGTCGTTCCAATCTTTTTTCCATTAAGGTCTGAGATTGTCTTGAAGCCCACAGAACCTTTTGAAATCAGGCGGTTTGCGAGGTACCGCGATATCGTCGAGATAGTCGCGAATTTCTGTTTTCTCAGAGCGGCGATCGCTACAGGATATTCGGCCATAAAAGCGATATCCAATTGACCGCCTATCAGTGCTTCGAGAGCTCTTCGGCCAGAAACAAATTTCACGAGCTTAAGGGTCAGTTGTTCATCTTTAAAATACCCCTTGTCGAGGGCTACTAAGATCGGAACGGTTTGAAGGTTTGGCGCACTGCCAAGGACTATATCCTTCGCATTGGCGGCTTGAGACACGGCAATAAGAGCAGAGGCCCCGACAGACAACGCCGTTAAATAAGCTTTAAAAGACATGTTTTCCCTTTCTAGTCATAAAGTAGAGGTTTGGTCGTTTTCAGATGGTCGTAACAACCGAAGGATGTCCGAACGGTATTCAATGAAGCGCCCGTCCATTCGGTCAATCGAGCGAGGGCGCTCAATATCAACGTTGATCGTTTTGATGATGCGGCCTGGGGCATTCGACATGACGTAGATGTCATCGGAGAGCCGCAGAGCTTCGTCGACGTCGTGGGTAACAAAGAGAACGGTTTTCTTTCTCTTCCCCCAGAGATCCATCAGGAGTTCTTGCATCTGGAGGCGCGTTTGAGCGTCCAGGGCGCCAAATGGCTCGTCCATCAGCAAAACGTCTGGGTCTGACGCAATAGTTCGCGCAATAGCCACGCGTTGCTTCATCCCACCGGACAATTGACCCGGAAATTTTGAGGCATGCTCGTGAAGGTTCACTTCGCGAAGTGCCTCCATTGCTCGCTCGCGTCTCTCTGCCTTTGGAAGCCCAAAACGCTTCAGGGGAAACTCAACGTTTCCTCTGGCGGAAAACCAAGGGAAAAGCGCAAAATGTTGGAATATTACGCCTACAGAGACGTCGGGCGCCTCCACTTGCCGATCATCAACGACCACCCCACCACTTGTTGCATCAACAAAGCCGGCGACGACGTTGAGTAGCGTAGATTTCCCGCACCCCGAAGGCCCAATTAATGCGGTAAATGTCCCAGGTTTTAAGATGAGGTTCGTGGGTTCCAAAGCCCTATGCTTGGAGTTCCCGCCAAGCTTATATTCAACGGTCAGAGAACTTATCTCTATGCGGCCCGCTTCTCTTGACGGTTTTGTTTTTGAAAGCACAGACATTTCACCGGACGTTCATCTCGACGAACAACCTAATTCCGTCGGGTGAAAAAAAATGCTGCTATTAATTCTCTGGAGTGATGCAAATTATGCATCGCTCTGTATTACTCAGTTCGGGGGAACGATACCCACACACCGCTCCAACGCCGTCCCGCCCTCAATGTTCGGCGCCGCAGAAGAGCCCTAGGTCATAGGGGATGTCACTTTCACACATTCATAATGTGCCGCTGTTTTGGTCTCGTCCCATTGCAGGCAGGAAAAAGCCCGAACAAATATTTTACAGTGTAGTGGATGCCCAACAGGCCCAACGACTTACCTGAAAGTTTTAATTACCTTTCAACTAAGCCGGTTTATTCAGTCAAACGTCGCAATTCATTTTGTCGGACTACGAGGATTTTTTTATCTGAAATCTTTAGAGTTCCCTCATTGCAAAAATTTTCAAGTGTCTTTGTAACCCATTGACGCGTCGCACCCACGAGATTAGCGAGTTGTTCGTGCGTAAAGGTTCTGTCAATCAAGGTTCCGCCCTCCATTTCCCGACCTTCGATCTCACACAGCGTAAGAAGCAACCTGGCAAGACGTTCAACTACGGACCTTGTCCCCAACATGTGGACCAANGCCGAATAGCACTTTCCCTTGAACACCAGTCCCTCAATNACTCCTANTGCGAGAGGCGGCATCTTCTCAATCAAATTCTGGAGTTCNCCCCCACTCAAGTGGAGAATTCGTGAGCTCTGCTCGGCTTCCCCGGACCAGATGTGTGTGCCCCGACCGAACACTTCTGGCCCCCCAACAAAATGCCCGGGTGTCCAATATGCTAGAGTGATCTCTCTGCCTGATGGGCCGACGTAGTATGTTCGGACAGAGCCGGTTTCTATAATGAAAATACCGTCATGCTCTTCGCCCTGGAGGAAAACGGNTTTCCCTGGTTCCACATCGAATTCCCGTCCTCTACTTCGTACCTGCAGATAATCTTCGGCGCTTAATCTTGAGATTATATTAGGTGAGTCTGAAACGTCGATTAGGCTCTCGGACAGGTACAATGCCGATGCAGAAAGCGGATCATCGGATGCGCTCTTCGCCCTTAAATCCGCCCGGGCAGTTAACTGTGTATTNGCATTAATCATTTAAACGCCCCAGCGTATTTAAAAAAGACGAAGGCTTTCTTCGGGCACTTATCCCATCACGTCGCGCCGAGCAAATAGTTTGTTTCCNGCTGGAGATGGTTAATTAAAGGCTTTGTCCATTGATGATTCAAACGCAACCGAACTAATTCNGATCCGGAGTCGTNGCGACATCGGCCCAACAGATATCTGCAAGCGGGATGCCAAACCCNNGGGGCGGACCTGAAAAATTTACAAACCCGGTGAAATCAGATGTTTGCCGGCAGTTGACCTTTCCGGACGCGCCAAGGTCCTAGCATCACCGAATTATCCGTGTTCCGCAAAGCATGGCTTGTGCCTCCGGCGCTGGACAAAAGCATACAGCGCTTAACGGCAGTGTGCCTGAAATCGAAGCCTGGCAATTAGTTGCTTCATTTGTTCCTCGATCCAGTGCTGTTTTGTCTACATAACCGCATCAGAGGGAAAAATCGGTGACACCAGAAAACATCGTTGTTCGCAAGGATCGATCCTGCCTCGTTATCGAATGGGCGGACGGCGTCCGGATAGACCTGACCGCGCCGGAGCTTCGCGACCTGTGCCAGTCCGCCAAATCGAAAAGGCTGGCGCTGCAGGGGTTGCTGGCNCCGGCAGCCAANGACCTGAGCATNGAAGANGTNTCNGCGATCGGGCGCTATGGGATCAACGTCGNGTTTTCCGATGGGCACGANCGCGGAATCTATCCCTGGGTCATGCTGCGCGAACANGCTCTTNCTAGGCNGTCNGGTACAGAAATTTCTTNCGACCCNGCAATTNATNGCGNGAGCGNCANCGCCNNTNGAGGCACNGNNCGGNCGGNNTNTCACACTTCGACCGNNAACGGGATTTGANCATGGATAANATCACGAACAACACNGANANCTTCGACTGCGACGTCCTNGTTATCGGNGGNGGCACNGCNGGCCCGATGGCCGCGCTGAAGGCCAAGATGAAGAACCCGGACGCTACCGTCGTTGTGCTCGAAAAAGCGAACGTGAAGCGTTCCGGTGCGATCTCGATGGGGATGGACGGCCTAAACAATACTGTCATTCCCGGCCACGCGACGGCCGAGCAATACACCAAGGAAATCACCATCGCGAATGACGGTATCTGCGATCAGAAGCCCGTCTACAAATACGCCGAAAACTGTTTTGACATCATCCAGGAGCTCGATTCCTACGGCATTCGCTTTTTAAAGGACGAAAACGGCGATTACGACGTGAAAAAAGTCCATCACATTGGGACCTACGTGCTGCCGATGCCGAACGGAGACACCGTCAAGAAAGCGCTTTACCGGCAGCTCCGCCGCCGGCGCTTGCTGATTACCAACCGTTACATGGCGACCCGGCTGCTGACCGGGCCCGACGGGCGCATTGCGGGCGCGATCGCGGTCAACACGAGAGATGCGACTTTCCTGACGATCCGCGCCAAGGCAGTGATCCTGTGCATGGGGGCCGCNGGACGNCTGGGCCTNCCTGCCTCGGGGTATCTATANGGAACATACGAAAACGCNGCGAACAGNGGTGACGGNTACGCCATGGCNTATCACGCGGGNGCCNANCTTGCCAATCTAGAATGCTATCAGATCAACCCGCTCATCAAGGATTACAACGGACCTGCCTGCGCTTATGTCGCGGGGCCCTTCGGCGGTTACACGGCCAATAACGAAGGAATGCGTTTTATCGAGTGTGATTACTGGTCNGGCCANATGATGTGGGAGTTCTACAACGAACTTCAGGGCGGCAAGGGNCCGGTNTTCCTGAAACTNGATCACCTNCANGATCANACGATCNAGGAAATNGAACACACNCTGCACGAGGTCGAACGCCCNACCCGCGGCCGATTCCATGAAGGGCGCGGCACGAACTATCGCCGCGAAATGATCGAGATGCATATCTCGGAGATCGGATTCTGCTCCGGTCACAGCGCCTCAGGCGTATTTGTGGACGAGTTCGCGCGAACGACNGTACCCGGCCTCTATGCGGCGGGGGATATGGCGAATGTGCCGCACAACTATATGTTGGGTGCCTTCACAAACGGCGCGATCGCAGGGGAAGACGCAATCGATTTTGCCGGCGAAACGGACTTCGCCGAGATCGATCCGGATTTCATCGAGGCCGAGAAGGNGCGTGTCCTCGCGCCGACGCGCNACGAAGACGGCATTCCGCCCAATCAGATCGAATACAAGACCCGACGGCTGGTTAACGATTATCTGCAGCCGCCGAAGGTCACCGCCAAGATGCGGCTTGCTCAGGACCGTTTCGCCGAAGTGCGCGACGATCTCAAGGACATGGTGGTCACGAACAGCCACGAGCTNNTNCGGGCNTTGGAGGCGCAGTCANTTNTGGACTGCGCTGATATGGCNGCNTCCGCNTCGCTNTANCGGACNGAAAGNCGNTGGGGNCTCTATCACCANCGNGCCGACTATCCNGAAAAGGACGACGAAAACTGGTTCTGTCANACGGTCCTTTACAAGGATGACAGCGGCGCGATGTGCAACGCCAAAAAAGACGTNGAACCTTACATCGTCGANATCGACGAANNCGAAATGGGTGCATACGACCGCCAGCGCGTGCANATGCAACCTGCCGANTAAAGACTGTTNANAGGAAAGCGACATATGCCCNTAGCAAACACCGCNACGACNGTNCCNGTCACCGTCGANGACGANAAGTGCATCGCCGAAAAAGGATGCACCGTCTGCGTCGATGTCTGCCCCCTNGACGTGCTNCGNATCAGCGAGGAAACNGGNAAAGCGTACATGAAGTACGACGAATGCTGGTACTGCATGCCCTGCGAGACGGATTGTCCCACCGGTGCCGTTAAAGTCTCCATTCCCTATCTGTTGCGTTAGGAAATCCCGCCGATGTCTATGTTCGAAACTTTCGAGGCGTTTGCCGATATCGACCAGCTGATCGAGAGGCTGGGAGACAGCGATTCCGCCGTTCGGCAGATCGCTGTTCTGGAACTCTCCGAATCCGGCGACCCCGCCGCGCTGCCTCATCTGATCGGCGCATTGCGGGATTCCGATGCGGAGGTCCGGTTGCAGGCGGCGAAAGGGCTGGAAGAATACGACGAGCCGGANGCGGCGGCGGCGCTTGCCGCCGCGCTCGCGGATGAAAACACGGACGTGGCGGAGGCAGCCGCCTACAGCCTGTCCGAATTCAAAAANNCTGATAANGCTGAAAGCCTGATACCTTTNGCNGAGANCGAGAGCGCNTTCGTGCGCCNNTCCGTNCTTCGCGGNTTGAAGGGGCTTCGCAACGAAATAAGCCTAAAAACGGCCTTGTCGGCATTGTCTGACGCGGAGGAAGCGGTCCGTGTACAGGCGGTCGGTGTGGTCGGGTATCTGAAACTCGATTCCGCGTTGCCGGCGCTGATGTCGGCGACTAGGGACTCCGCGACGCAGGTCCGGCGATCTGCGGTCGGCGCCNTGGCCTTTGCGGCTCCGACCGCGGTGAACGATACCCTGATCGGCGCCATGTCGGACCAAGAATGGCCGGTCCGAGAGGTTGCGGCCGAAACGATCGGCAAGATCGGCTTGAATACNGCCNGTCNGACGCTGATCGAGGCGATGGANGACGAGTATTGGCAGGTGCGCGTAAAAGCGGCCCGCAGCCTCGGTCTTATCAAATNGCCGACGGGCGTGTNNGNGCTTGCCNNNGCATTGACCCACGATATCAGCAACCTCCGNAAAGAAGCNGCGGCTGCGCTNGGCGAAATCGCGCATGCCGATGCGCTGCCGNATCTCGAGGCTGTGCTTGANGATCCCGACCCCGATGTGCGGAAGAACGTCGTCTGGGCGATCAACCGCATTAAAGCGGCGTAACGACGGACGTGACGGCCCGAGCTTCGCATTCACGATCTGCGGCATACGTTTGGCACCTGGCTGAATGCTCGAGGCACCGACATCAATAAGATAAAACAGGCTATGGGACATGCGGATATTGTCTCAACCCAGCGCTATCTGCATATCGGTGTCGACGAAGTGCGCGAGGAGGTAAACAAGAACATCCGATTTAATATATCGGCGGCGCGCGAATAGGGGGTTATATCGGCACCTATTGTGAGGTGCAAAGTGAGGTGCGCTACGAAAATCGCGGAGCTGGGGGCTCCGCTATTTTCTTCTAACACACTGATACTAATTACTAAATAATGGTCGGAGCGACTGGATTCGAACCAGCGACCCCTTGACCCCCAGTCAAGTGCGCTACCAAGCTGCGCCACAGCCCGCCGCCCCATTTCCACGGGGCAGGAGAACGTTACAGGCCAGTCGACCTCGCATGCCGTTGGGCATAACCCCTCAACGGCACGCACTCACAGTCACGTCCCCCACCGACTCGCGAAGCGCGTGGGGCAGGCGCCTGGCGATCGCGACGCGACGGTTACGCGG
>NZNP01000113.1 GCA_002694945.1 Gammaproteobacteria bacterium | reverse complement strand
TCCTAACCACCAGTTGCAATGCACGACCGATGGTCGCATTGGCACGATTGCCCTGACCAAATGTATTCCCTTTGGAGTTCATGCTAATTCGTCTTGATACGGGCCCATTGACAATAATAAGTGGACTCGAGAAATAGGTTGTTGCCAATAATCCATGCATGCAGAATTCTTCTTGCAAAGCCGCCTCTACCGTTGCGATCACCACAGGCATATACTCTGGTTTGCATCCAGCCATTACAGCATTAATTGCGATTTTTTCTATGGTGCAGGAAACCAAATCTGGGGGTATAAGCCCAACAACTTCATCGGCTTGTCTAGATGACCCCGATAACATTCTAAGCACACGCTCTCGCGTAGGTGGTATCAGAGGCAATCCATCAGACCAACCACGATCGAAACATGCCTCCATCTCGTCTTCGCCTTCACCCAAAGAAATCTCTCTTGCCGAGACGGCATATGCGTCGAACTTCGAGGTAAGCTTTTCCGGCATCCCGGGATCTTGAGTCCTAGAGCCGCAACCAGGCCTAAAGGTCGGCATATTTTCAGAGAAACTTGAACCTGTAACATCCTCCCACTCAGCCTTATCCCAACCAACAAGCCGACGGCTCTCACTACCCGCGTCGTCGAACAGAATTAATGTAGGTACTGTTTCTATTCTCCATCTCCATGAACGCTCGAGATCACTATCATCAATGACCTCAGCGTCAGCGGGGAAAAAAGGGTCATCTTGTGAATAGACCACTAATTCATTTCTTGCCTGCAATCCTTTGACCAAAGGTCCAACCAACTGGCATGTGTCGCAAGCTTTTTTGAGCACAAGGGCAAACCTCATTTATCTTCCTCTGATAAGATCTTAAGCACATGCGCGACATCTTCCGGAGTATCTATTCCACGCGGTATTTCTGAGGTTGATTGCTCAACGCGAATCCTTTCTCCATTAGCAAGTACCCGCAATTGTTCAAGAGCTTCTATATGCTCAAACATACCGATTGGCCAATTCACATATTCGCGCAGCATACTCATGCTATAACTATATATCCCTAGATGCCGATTCCATGCGCTCGTATTCGGAAGCAACTTGTCACCGTTCTGAAATTGATCGCGTGACCAGGGTATAGGTGCTCTCGAAAAATATAGTGCCTGGCCTGAGTTATCAGCGACAACCTTAACAACATTCGGGTCAAAAACCTCTTCCGCATGTCTTAGTGTGGTCATGAGAGTCGCCATCCTTGTCTTTTGATCTACCAGACGGGCGACCTGATCAATGGCCTCCGGCGGTATCAACGGCTCATCACCCTGAACGTTCACGACAACCTCATCATCTCTAAGGCCGAGTGTAGATGCAGCCTCATAAATTCTATCGCTTCCGCTTTCATGATTGGCCTCAGTCATAACTACCTTTCCGCCGATCTCATAGACTGAATCNGCAATACGCTCATCATCAGTCGCGACATAAACAGCNGCAGCTTTACTTTTTGTCGCACGTTCATATACANGCTGAATCATCGTTCTACCATTCAGCTCAATCAGCGGTTTACCAGGAAACCTACTGGAACTGTATCTAGCCGGAATGAGTACAGAGAAAGTCAATTTTAGACAACACCATCAATCCGTCGAGCTTCGTCTTCGAGCATGATTGGAATGTCATCCCTAACTGGAAATGCAAGCTTGTGAACGCGACAGACCAGTTCATCGCTATTCTTGTCGTANTCCAGATTACCTTTGCAGATAGGGCAAACCAGTATCGCTAGCAATTTTTTATCCACGGGCAATGTTCATTCTCCTATCTGTCCATAGAAACGAAGGTCATATCTGATCTTTTATTCANATNGAGACTTCTATCGGTTCTGTCGGCACCTGAGCTAAACCGGCCTTTCTTAGAACCTGCTCAAAACTGNCTCCCTNAAGATCTCCAGCCACCTCAAGGTACCAATATTGATTATGGCNGCATGCAANTGCTACTGCTTCAAGTTTCATTGCATCCTTTTCAGTCATAACAACGGGCGACANATCNTTAAAAATTATATCACTTAGCTCATAGTCATGATGATCTGGGAAACTGTGAGAAAGGACCTGGCTTCCCAAGCCTTCAAGTGTGTCAAAGAATCTCTCTGGATGAGCAATTCCAGCAACAGCGTGGACCACCCTGCCCTTCAGAAAATTAAGGCTTTTCTCAGAGCCATCTAGTAGATTGACTAATCGGATCGGTCTTAAATTCATCGTGACAAANTTGAGATGATTCAGATGTTTATTGNCAGCAGATCCACCATTCACCACAATTAAATCTACTTCGTTAAGCCTCGAAACAGGCTCGCGCAAAGGTCCTGCGGGCAAACAAAAGCCATTGCCAAGCAACCTGGTACCATCGACTACAGCGATCTCTACCTGCCTCTTTAGCGCATAGTGCTGTAAACCATCATCACTGACTACAACATCACAATCATGCTCGGACAATAGCGCCTGAGCAGCTTTAACTCTATCGGGATCAACGAACACCGGACATANCGTTCGACGGCTTATCATTAAGGGCTCGTCACCTACCTCCGATGCCGTCGATGAGACGGTAACTTCAACGGGGTAATTACCTGATCGGCCACCGTAACCACGTGAAACCACGCCTGGTCTTAATCCCAAAGACTTCATATGGTCTACCAAACTAATGACCAACGGGGACTTACCAGAACCTCCAACAGTGATATTACCAACCACTACCACCGGGACGGGAGCGGTCCATCTTTGNCGTGACTNAAGNAAACNTCNACGCAAGANNGCCGCCTGACTAAATATCCAAGATACAGGCAAAAGAAGACGGAGCCATATCGCATCACTATACCAAGCCCGAACTAGGTGGCTCGCATTCGGGAATTTTCTTGAAGAAGGCTGCACTGGAAAAAGCATGCCGCCGTTTTCCACTTCAGGTTGACCAGCATCTTCTTGATTAGTGATTTCATCTTTTGCATGAAGTTGAGCGTAAAAACCTTGTTTCGCAAGCAGGGCCTCGTGCGTTCCTTCCTCGACGATACTTCCTTCATCAATGACAAAGATTCTATCCGCTTTCTCGATTGTTGAAAGTCGATGAGCGATAACAAATGTTGTCCTTCCTTCAACAACTGCTTCTAATGCCTTCTGTATATAACGTTCGGATTCCGTATCCAGAGCAGAAGTCGCTTCATCAAGAATTAGTATCGGGGCGTCCTTCAAAAATGCCCTCGCGATAGCTAGTCGTTGTCTTTGACCACCTGACAACAACACACCGTCATCGCCGACAATAGTATCAAGACCCTTCTCTAACCTTTCGATAAAGTCAGATGCGTATGCGTGCTCAGCTGCCCTTTCAATGTCTTCGTTTGATGCTGACTGGAGAGTGCCATAAGCAATATTGCGGGCAACTGAATCATTAAACAGTGTGACTTCTTGGCTAACGATTGCAATATGCTCCCTAAGGTTCGCTAAGGACAAACTGTCAATAGGATATCCGTCAATAAGGATTTCTCCCTCGTTCGGTGCGTAGAACCTTGGAATAAGGCTTACCAAGGTACTTTTACCGCTGCCACTTTTACCGACAAGGGCGACTGTCTCACCAGGCTGAACAGTGAAACTTACACCCTGCAAGACATCATCTAGTTCTGAGGAATAAGTAAATCTCACATTCCTGAACTCTATTAAACCTTCTACTTTCTCCAGTTCGACAGTACCTTCATCGATTTCAACATCTTGATCAAATAGATCAAAGATGTCCTCAGCCGCCGCCAGACCTTTCTGGACAGTAGCCACCACCTCACTTAACTGACGAATCGGCTTAGCAAGCAATCCGCTAGTNGTTATAAATGCAACGACAGATCCNGCGGTCATGCCCGCNAGCAACACAGGATCAAGCACCAACCAGACAAGCCCGGCCAACGCGAGCGCAACTATTAATTGGATTGTTGGTGTAGCGATAGCAGAAGTAACTACCATCTTCATTGATTGGCGGCGATTGTCTTGGCTGACTTTATTAAATCGGCTCCTTTCATAGTCACTACCACCAAAGGTTCTCACTTCACGATAACCCTGGACTGTCTCAGANGCTACATGGGTTACATCCCCCATAGAATTCTGAATTCGCTGACTGATTCGACGAAAACGCTTACCCGCATAGCCAACCAACAAGGCTATTAATGGCGCCACTGCAAAAAAGAGCAGCGTCAGTCGCCAATTTAGGTAAAGTAAAAATCCGAGATAGGCGATGACCGTGAAGCCCTCTCGTATTATCGTTCGCACTGCATCTGTGGCCGCACCTGTTACCTGGGTAACATGGTAGGTAACCTTAGCAACCAGATGTCCCATTGCATGTTTGTCATAAAAAGCACTGGGTAGCGTCAATAACCGATCGAACAATTCAGTTCGCAAATTATGAACAAGGTAATAAGAAACGTGGGCGATGAAATAATTTCCTACAAAGGTCCCGAAACCTCTAGCTGCAGCAATAATTACAATTGCTATAGGAATAAGGCTTCGATTTAAATTTTGACCATCCTTCAAGTAATCGCTGAAGTACCTTTCAAGTTGTTCGTTACGAGTTGTTGTCCCCGGCTGGAGTGAATCGACAATATAAGAAACCAACTGGACAAAAGACACATTTGCGAGAGAGTAAAGTAGGAAACCGAGAATGCTGAGCAAAAATGCTGCCCAGTAAGGCAGAACATACCGCAGCAATCTACCATAGATCCCGACATCAGATTTTGTCTTAGAAACAGCCATTACCTTGCACTTTCGNTAGCGGGATAAATGAGCTCCGTCGTTATGCGAACTTTCGTGAAGCCCAACCTGCCTGCAATATCTAGAGCAGTTACGACTGATTGGTGAGGGGCCGCAGAATCTGCAGTAATAATCACCGGCGCAGATTTTTCACCTTCGCCCTTCTCATTGATTGCGGCCATTAAAGTCGACGCTTTGNTATTNANCAGTGCGACACCATTAACAGCGTAATCNCCTCGCTTACTNATAGAAATTTCTATAGNGCTTTCAAGGNTNNGNGCGTTATCGAATTCTGCNTTCGGTAAATCAATTGACAGTTGCGTTTCCCTGGTGAACGTGGTGGAGATCATAAAAAAGATCAGTAGAAGAAAAACCACATCAATCAATGGTGTGAGGTTAACATCAACTTCCTGGCGCGAACGGCGAGCAAACCTCAATGGCTGACGACCTCTTGACCTAAATGCCTACTAAGCTCGCCACGATTTGTTCTATCACTAGTAAGCACTTCGACCAGTTTTAAAGCTTCTTGTTCCATAATATTAAGCAACTCATCAACTCGCCGTGTGAAAAAACGGTAAAAAAACAGACTTGGAATTGCCACAGTAAGCCCAGCTGCCGTCGTAATCAGTGCTTCGGATATTCCACCGGCAAGGACTGCTGCATTGCCTGCTCCTTCGAGCTTTATAGCGGTAAAAACCTTAATCATGCCAATAACGGTGCCCAACAAACCCAGCAGTGGCGTAATTGAGGCGATCGTCCCAAGAGTATTTAGATAGCGCTCCATCTCATGAACAATCTGCTGCGCGACGTCTTCGATCGACTCTTTCATCAGCTCACGACCTTGCTGATGGGACGCTATTCCTGCCGCAAGAATTTGACCGAGTGGAGAATCAACTCGTAACTCGCGCAGTCGGTCATTATTCATCTCATTAGCCTTGATCTGGTTCCAGACCCTGATCAGAAGACCACGAGGAACGACATGCTTCATCCTAAGCGTCCAAAATCGTTCAATGCAAATAGCAGCCGAGATAACAGAGCAACCAATGATGGGGATCATCAGCCAGCCACCTGCTTGCACAAGTTCAACCAAGGAATTCTCCAGGCAGTGTTGTTTAGACTTTTACTGTATCACATTCAGGCACTAGTCTGAGGCCCCAGAGCCAAAATACCTAATGAAATCAATATATTCCGGAATTGTTTCTCACGACCTGTCCCTCGACCAAACGGAAACCCAAGCAACGATATTGCCTGCCAACAGACTATCTAATTCAGCATCGTTTAGGCGCATCTATTATTTTAAAATTTCTTTTAAGTGTTGCCCCAATGCCAGTGCTGGAATAGCGAGTAAATTCTCTAAAGCGGCGATAGTCGAGCGGGCCCAGAATCAGATCGAAAATAATGGCATTTGCCGCCAATCTGCGCCCGCCTCATGCAACCAAAAGGGGGGATTAAACAAAAACTAAGCCTTCGACAATACGCAAACCCGAGAGCACACCCTACGCATTCACTTGGGTCCTGTCATGACTGCCAACTGCCAATCAAGAACTCTAATATTCGATTGAGTTCCACCAGAGGTGTCGACACGTTCTGCGAACACGTCTATGGCAAGCTTAATCAATCTGCCACCGGCTACATCGTTCACCTCTTTAACATGAATTCTACTGGAGAGAATGTCTTCTTCGAAAACCGGTGCAACGTGATCACACTTGTACCAGCAAACAATCATCGCCAATGAAGGCAGAATCCTAGCGAGTTGGGAAGCCGCCATTGAGATCGTGTGGCCTCCATAAACCAACCGCTTATCATAAACGCTGCGAGACACATCAGTATGTGTCATAGCCATGTTCAAACTCATTCGAACAAGTTCAGGTGCCATGGTGACCGTATCTCTCGCTTCAACATCAATAACTTCGCCCGGATTAAAATCGATAGCCTCAACCGGCAGGACTGAGTAATTCCAATCCGGAATCGATGCAAAAACATCTTTCTTACTAATCACCTCTGGCATAACACTAAGATCATCAGCATGGCCTGTGTTAGCATCTGAATCTCTGCACGGTACCATTGGGCAGCGCCAGAATAACAAGACAGTTTCACCCTTTTGATTAACGGTATGAATCTCTAGACCGACCATGCCAGACGCAGCCCGTCCGGGCTTAATTGTGTTTTGTCGCAGCGCCAGGACCTTTGTTTGAGTCGTCAATGTATCGCCGATAAACACTGGCCGATGAAACCGTAAACCTCGATAGAAAAGGTTACCCAAGACTCTCTGTGTCGGCACAGTACTAGCGCCGATCGCGATATTGCAGACTAGCGACGGGTTAGCTAGCAATCGATTATCTCTCGTCAATCTAGCGCTGAGAGGTGCGTCTATAGCTGGTCGATAACGGTCAGCAAACATCGCCTGATGCACTGCCGCATAACCATCAGTCAACGTTACTGATGGGACCTGACTTAGGTCGTCGCCAACCGAAAAGTCTTCAAACCAGGGAGCATTTGACATTATTGGGATAAACCTCTGGCGGTTATCGGCCAAATTTCGCTAACCATGCCATCTCGATAAGGAAAATAGAAATCGTGCAGATTGACCGTTGGGTCACAGTGCGGAGTCAAAACTTCGAGCTTGTCACCAAGCTCAATCATTTTCGATGGGTTCCTCAAATTGACAATGCCATGCTCATCTCCACCCCAATGATAGACAACGCCTTCAATCTCGCGAAATTCGGGCAACATCTTATCTGAAGCCAGCGATTTAAAGCCCGCGTCAACAGTTATTAATCGTGAATTTGGCTGACTTATCGCCGTGACCAGTAAGAAAAGCGAAACACCAAAATCATCAAAGTTATCTGAATGCTGTCCGCCGATATCTCGATACTCTATATCCATGAATGCATATGAACCGGCCTGCAACTCGTTGATAAGGCCTTGATCTGGCTCAATATCAAAAGTGCCCGTGCCTCCTCCTGAAAATATGGGCACGTCAATCCCCGCATCGTCAAGTAAGTCCTTTGTTTCTTGACCGGATGCCATGACTTCCCGGTATCTCTGAGCCCTCGCGCTATAACCTTCAATATGCATGCAATGCCCTGCATACATCTGCAATCCTGAAAGTCTAAGATTAGATGCATCTAACACCTGTGTAGCGAGATCAAGAACTGGTCTACCCGCCTTAATGCCGGTTCGTCCCATTGCAGGGTCTATGTCGATGTAGACATCAATTATGCAACCATCGACTGCCGCCAAACGATTTAGGTAATGGGCAGTATCTAAGTGATCGACGACAAGTTTTACCTTGGGATATTCAGATCGCAGTGCGATAAAACGCTCTAATTTGTCAAGGCTAGCAAGGGGTGACGTAATGAGAACGTCATCAACGCCAGCTGCACACATAACTTCAGCTTCGCCTAGTTTAGCGGCGCACACTCCCTCAGCTCCTCTAGCTATCTGCTTACGAGCTATAACGGGACACTTGTGCATTTTTGTGTGAGGGCGCAACTGGATACCAGCGTCATTTATATGATTTTGCATTCGATCGAGGTTCGCTTCGAAGACATCTAGATCGATCACCAGTGCTGGCGTATGAAGAGCTTCAAGAGGAATCGGCTCCTCCAAAGTAACAACTTCAGAGGGTCGACCTGCGGTCCACTGGCGATAAAATTCTGCTATTTCGGACATTAATTACTATCCTGAGTTACACATCTAGACCACCTCCGACCTATGGCCGGTATGACTGCAAACCCGAAATTCGACAATACAGCTAGAAAAAAGCTAGAACTGAGACTATCCAGTTTTGTAAGGTAGTGACCATGATAAAAAAGCCCCTGAGCGTGACTAAGCATGCGGTTTCAGCTCAGAGATATTTTACTTAAGTGCTCCGCTAACAGTTTCGGCTATGGCAAGGGACGAAGTCAAACCAGGCGATTCAATACCGAATAAATTGATGAGACCAGAAATCTGATGTGTATCCTGAGACTGAATAATGAAGTCTGCAGGCTCATCGCCTGGGCCCTGTAATTTGGGCCGAATACCTGAATAACCGGGTATTAGCCTGCCGTCCCGAAGCTGAGGAAGATATCGACGAATAGCCTGATAATGAGATAGGAGCTTTTCTTCGGGGACGTCGTAACTTTCAGTAGCTATATACTCAACATCCGGCCCAAATTTTACTTGTCCTCCAATATCAATGGTCGCATGAACGCCTAATCCAGCACCCGAAGAGTCAGGTACCGGATAAATAAGATGATGAAAAGGGTTCTTACCCTGAAGCAAGAAATAATTGCC
>NZNP01000112.1 GCA_002694945.1 Gammaproteobacteria bacterium | reverse complement strand
CTCCCATGTCAGCTAACCAACTTGCTGACTATTCAGCGCTGGTGCTGTCGCGCGTAAATAACTTTAGGTATAAAAACATTGTAAGGTCTTCTACTGAAACAGGTTTCGTCGAGGAGCACGATGTATGCTGCACATTCTCTGACGGTGGCGAACTAAGTCTAAGAGTTTGTGTCGTTGCAGATGTTCGGAACAATCGTATTTTTTCTGTCCGAGAATATGCCGACAGTCGAGCTGCCCGAAAACTGATCGAGGCCCTAAGCTCAAATTGATAGTCCTACCTTTATCTAAAATAAAGATTCTTAGGATGACCTCTGTCAATATGATTTCACTCGGGAAAGACCGAATAAAAAGCACTATGAAAGGCAAAACAGCCCTTTGCTTGCCCAGCTCCCAATAGCTTTAACTGGAAGTAATCTGCAGATTCTCGCGACGGCACATTGGCTGGGGCAAGTTTGAAACCGAAGCGTTGGTAATAAACTGGATTCCCAGTTAGGACACAACCTAGAGCACCCTCTTTTGTAATTTTGTCGAGGCCGGCAAGAATCAACTGAGCACCTATACCTTCACGCTGTCGCGACGGAAGAACCGAGACTGGTCCGAGGCCAAACCAAGGGGATGAACCATCACTAAGCGTAACCAGCGAAAAAGTAACCTGCCCAACTAGTTCCTCTCCGTCTTTCGCGACGAGGGAAAGCCACAATTGACCACGCTCTCTCAAACGATCTATAACATCGTGTTCGTTACCGCCAGCGTGAGGCTGCCCCTCAAACGCAGCTTCGGTCAATGCATAGATAGCCGCTTCATCACCCACTCTCTCGGGCACCACGATAATCGCCAAAACAGGGTCTCCACTTAAAGTCAAACGGCAGTATAGCCACCATCTATAACCAGTTCAGAACCGGTCATAAAGCTTGACGCATCGGAGGCAAGAAAAAGGACACCATTTGCTATGTCATCAGGGACGCCCAGTCTCCCGATTGGATGGCGCTCAATTAACATGGCCTGCAATTCTTCTTCGGATTCAACGTCCGGTACGAAATCAACAACGTTACGAACCATTGGCGTCCATATGTAGCCTGGGTGAATAGAGTTACAGCGAATAGGATAACCGTTATTACCACAATAAACCGCAACAGACTTAGTCAACAGTCGCACACCGCCCTTGGAGGCGTTGTACGCAGCCCCTGCACCGCCAACTATTCCCATAATGGATGATATGTTGATAATCGAACCTCCGGTGTCTTTCATCGCTATTATAGCTTCCTGACAACCCATAAAAACAGCATCAAGGTTCACGCTCATGACCTCTCGCCACGCCTCAAATTCGATGTCTTCCATTGGTAAGCCTGATGTACCGCTGACACCCGCGTTATTTACTAACACATCCAAGGAACCAAATTCTCTCAAAGTCGTCTGAACGACCTTACTCCATTCGTCTTTTTTAGTCACATCATGAGCCAATGAGATCGCACTGCCACCTCTTTGTCTGATAATATCTACGGTGTGTTGTGCAGCGGATTCATTAACATCTGTGACAACGAGACTAGCACCCTCTCCAGCTAAGATTTCACTAGAGGCTTCGCCAAGCCCACTACCGCCGCCTGTTACTAATGCAGTCTTACCGCCGAGTTTTGCCACATTAATCCCTTGTTAATCCTTAGTCACAATTAAACCACGGAGACCGACAACGAGAACAGCGTTCACAGAAGAGACGTTACAAAACAATCTGCAAGGATAGGCTAATAAGTGGTATTCCGGAATGACAGAATAGCTTATTCAGCCTGACATAAATTGCTATGTTAAAGATCTCCAATTTTCAAGTCCTGACCCCTTATTTTCATTTTATCTCCACAGTTTGAACGGGAAAAACAACAATATGTTGTGCTNAGAAAATTAGTGCGGCACAATATCTAGNNGCGGCGTTAAAAACANCCCATAGNATTACAATAAGAAAGTTAGACCAAAAGAGCACTGGATTTCGATTTAAATCGACTCAACTTTTTTAAATCGACGTCCCAAAAAATGCTCTATTAAACTTTCTGTAAAACAGGGCCTTAACGACCAGAGACGTCAGACTTAGTGTCAAATCGGTATTAGAAGGCGACATCGAAAACCGTCTTTCAGACAACNCAAGGCTGGTGAGCTGGACCGCAGAGATTAAGAAAAATCATCCTCCGATGTACTGGACTCTCTCCAAGACTGCGGCAAATGATGTAGCTAAT
Organism: Gammaproteobacteria bacterium; assembly: GCA_002694945.1. GTDB lineage: Bacteria > Pseudomonadota > Gammaproteobacteria > Pseudomonadales > Azotimanducaceae > UBA9659. The sequence continues at coordinate 5,723 of NZNP01000112.1, read as the reverse complement.
GGCGCTATGACGACAACTCAAAGTGTCAAAAGCATTGAGAAACAGAAAAATAAAGAGAAACGAAGACTAAGTATATAACCGCTTTATCAGGAGAAACATGGACTCAACGGCCCAGAAACCGGAACTAACTCCCATTCCATCTAATGTCAGCGAGATTCAATTCCAAGATACCTCGCTAGATATCTGGGAAAACAAATACTGTCTCAAGAGCAAGAAAGGCGAGATGGTTGATCAGAACATGGATGACACATATCGCCGGGTCGCNCGGGCGCTTGCCGAAGTAGAATCAAAAGAGATTCGGGACCATTGGTACGACAAGTTCCTCTGGGCTCTAAGGCAAGGCGTCATCCCGGCCGGCAGAATCATCTCAAATGCTGGCGCGCAGGAACACAAACCCGCCACCTCGACTATTAATTGTACTGTATCAGGCACCATTAATGATTCCATGAATGATATTCTGCAAAAGAATGTAGAAGCCGGATTAACGCTGAAAGCAGGGTGCGGCATTGGTTATGAGTTCTCGACTCTTCGCCCAAAAGGAGCTTATGTTTCCGGCGCAGGCGCTTATACATCAGGACCTTTGTCATTTATGGACATCTACGACAAAACTTGCTTTACGGTGTCNTCAGCTGGCGGNCGNCGNGGCGCGCAGATGGCCACCTTCGAAGTCGGACATCCTGATGTTATGGAGTTTATTAAGGCCAAGAGAGAAGATGGTCGGCTACGTCAGTTCAACTTGTCTTTGCTAATAACCCAAGAATTTATGGAGGCGGTCAAGAATGATAGTGAATGGCCTCTGTCCTTCCCTATTACTGGTGACGANCTCGAAACTGATGACTTGAACCTAAAGGACACCACTCAAATTCTCTGGCGAGACTTTCCTGTAAAAGGTAAATACGTGACCAACGATGAGGGACTGGTCGCTTGCCGAATTACCAANATNATTAAAGCCNGACGTCTATGGGACTTGATTATGGCTTCAACCTACGATTTCGCTGAACCTGGTTTCATCCTTATCGACAAGGTAAATGAGATGAACAACAATTGGTTTTGCGAAGATATTCGAGCTACTAATCCGTGTGGTGAACAACCATTACCACCTTACGGTAGCTGTCTGCTCGGCTCAGTCAANTTAACTCGATTCGTGCAAAAACCGTTTACCAGTGAGGCAATTTTTGACTGGGATAATTTTGCAGAGGTCGTGGCTATTTTTACTCGAATGCTCGACAACGTCGTCGAAATAAACGGGCTACCCCTTGCCGAGCAACAAACNGAGATTGAACGAAAGCGNAGACANGGGATGGGCTATCTCGGCCTTGGCTCGACCATCACGATGCTTGGAATGAGCTACGGCGATGAACAATCCGTAGCATTTACAGAAGAAGTTACCAAACAGCTGGCCATCGTTGGCTGGCGGATAGGCCTCGAACTTGCTGAAGAGAAAGGTCCAGCGGCTATCATGAACGAGGATTTCGACGTGACCCAGGAGATGTTGAGAATACGTCCCGAAATGGCCGCAGACGGATATAAAGTGGGTGATTCAGTTAAGGGCAAAGTCCTACACGCCAATTATTCCCGATACATGCAGAAGGTTGCTGTTGAAGATACGGAACTCGTTCAACAAATGGCGGAAAAAGGCTGTCGCTTTACTCACCACACGTCCATTGCTCCAACCGGTACTATAAGCTTGTCTCTGGCTAATAACGCCAGTAACGGGATCGAACCNAGTTTCGCCCATCACTACTCACGTAATGTCATTAGAGAAGGAAAAAAGAGCAAGGAAAAAGTTGATGTCTACTCTTTCGAATTGTTGGCATATCGAGCAATGGTAAACCCAAACGCACAACCAGGCAGCGACAACCCTGAGCATCAACTACCAGAATACTTTATCACTGCCGATGACATCACCCCGATACAACACGTCGATATCCAGGCAGCATCTCAGCGCTGGATTGACTCATCGATTTCCAAGACTGCCAACGTGCCAACTGACTACCCCTTTGAAAATTTCAAAGATATATACCTCTATGCTTACGAGCAGGGTTTGAAAGGTTGTACTACTTTCCGATTTAATCCCGANGCTTTTCAGGGNGTTTTAGTAAAAGAGGAAGACCTAGAGAACACTACCTANCGCTTTGAACTAGAAGATGGNCAGATTCTNGAAGTCANGGGCAACGAAGAAATNGAATACGACGGTGAAATGCACTCCGCCGCTAACCTATTTGATGCGATGAAAGAAGGCTATTACGGTAAATTTTAAATGACGATTAAGATTGACAAAAAAATCATTGGNTACAGTCTGAAGCANGAGGATGAACCTGCGATAGCATCGGAGCCAAAGCGCGATGTCATGCATGAAGACATAGCCCGTCCGGATGAATTGCGCGGTTACACATATAAAATTAAAACTCCACTGTCCGATCATGCAATGTATATCACNATCAACAACATTGTTTTGAATCAAGATACAGAGCACGAACAGGAATACCCATTCGAGGTTTTTATTAATTCNAAAAATATGGAACAGTTCCAGTGGATTCTAGCCCTAACCCGCGTTATNTCNGCCNTATTCCGCAAAGGCGGNGATAGTGTGTTCNTAGCAGAGGAATTACAGCAAGTATTCGATCCTCAGGGAGGCTACTTTAAGAAAGGTGGTCGGTTCATGCCTTCGCTAGTCGCGGAAATCGGTGAAGTGCTTGAGACCCACATGAAAAAGATCGGCTTAATCAAGGATGAAGAACTNAGTGAAGCTCACAAAGCATTAATTGCAGAAAAGCGNGCGGCAATAGAAGCGCAGGCTGCGAATGCTGACAACGCTGATCCTGGTGATTTCCCGCCTGGGGCCCAACTCTGTAACAAGTGTAATGCAAAAGCGGTTGTNCTAATGGATGGGTGCATGACCTGCCTAAACTGCGGCGATAGCAAGTGTGGATAAACTCTACCTAGACCAGCTCCGACANGTTCTAGAGCANGGCAATAGGAGAGGCGACCGCACCGGGGTTGGGACACTATCNTGCTTCGGGCTGAATGCNCGTTATAGNATGAAAGACGGCTTTCCTGCGGTCACAACTAAGAAGCTCGCTTGGAAGGTNATGACTTCAGAATTACTCTGGTTTATCTCAGGCTCAACAAGCATTATCGATCTTAAAAAAATCTACTCAGCTAACAAGATATGGGATGCTAACTACCAAGACTACTTGACTAGACTCGGCCTTGATACCAATGACGGTGACATGGGAAGAGTCTACGGCAGTCAATGGCGTGCCTGGCTATCAGCAGACGGTCGCCAAATTGATCAATTACAAGAAGCTATTGANTTGATCAGACAAAACCCTGAAAGCAGGCGAATTATNGTCAACGCCTGGAATCCAGGCGAAGCAGCGGCGGACCAAGTTGCCCTGCCGCCTTGTCACAGCTTTTTCCAATTCTATGTGGTCAATTCAAAACTTTCGCTACACATGTATCAGCGATCCGCAGATATGTTTCTCGGCGTGCCCTTCAATATAGCGTCATACTCACTACTATTGCATATGGTTGCCAAAATCACGGGGCTAGTCGCAGATGAATTCATACATACGATTGGCGATGCGCATATCTATTTGAACGCGCTCGATCAAGTACGTGAACAAATATCGAGAGATCCTTTACCNCTGCCCCGGCTTCATATTGATGAACGCGGGCAAACAGAGATCGATGATTTTCAAATGGCTGATTTCAGCCTAATCGATTACGAACACCATGAGCCTATCGTTGCAAAAATGGCGGTTTGACATCGCTAAGCACCTTCTTTTAAACCGAAAAATTCCTAACGAAAGGATTAATCTAAAAAGTAGCAATTTGATCTCGATCGAGATTTTCCTTACTAGGCTGCTAGCTTCAATTGCTTCAGTGATGATTTTTATCGAACTCAGCTTTTTGCTCCGCAGAGGCTTCCATCTGGTACTTAGACTTCCACTCGGCATAAGGCATGCCGTAAACGATTTCGCGAGCCTCTTCAAGTTCAAGCTCAATTCCTTTATCCTCGGCCCCCGCACGGTACCACTTACTTAAGCAGTTACGACAAAAGCCAGCGAGATTCATCAAATCGATGTTCTGCACATCTGTCCGTTCACCAAGGTGCTCAACTAGACGGCGGAAAGCAGCCGCTTCCAGCTCTATTCTGGTTTCTCTGTTCATAAGACATCCACAAGAAAAAATTTAACATACCCTAAAGCAAACATTATGTCTCACAATGACTTCAAGACTGGACAAAAATGGATAAGCAGCGCCGAACCAGACCTAGGGATAGGCCAGTTGATTATGTCAGACGATCGTCTAATTCAAATTCAATTTGACCTCGCAGACGAAGTAAGAACATACGCCAAACATCAGGCCCCGCTCGCTCGAGTGAAATTTGCTGCTGGTGACCGAATCAAGACCGTCAATGGTATAACGATCTCAGTAACAGATGTCTCAGAACACGACGGGATCTTTATCTACCGCGGGATATATCAAGGTACGAACACTTCTATAATCGAAACCGAACTTGATCCCAATATTTCATTCAGTAAGCCAGAAGAGCGCCTATTTACTCACCAAACAGATAGCAATCGATGGTTCAATCTGCGATATCGAACTTTAAACCATCAAGCTAGACTCGCTGCTTTACCTGTTAGAGGACTACTAAGTCCTCGAGTCGCCTTGATCCCTCATCAGCTCTATATCGCGAACGACGTTGCCACCAGATATGCCCCTAGGGTTTTATTGGCCGATGAGGTAGGCCTCGGGAAGACCATCGAGGCCGGCTTAATCATCCATCAACAACTGACTACAGGCAAGGCAAGTAGGATTCTCATTATTGTTCCGGCTGCGTTGACCTTTCAGTGGTTTGTGGAAATGATCCGCCGATTCAATCTACAGTTTACACTTCTCGACGAGGACCGATGTCTTGAGATAGAAGCAGACAATCTGCCAGCAAACAATCCAGGCGAACATGAATTAGACAATCCTTTCGAAGCGCAACAGTTAGCGCTGTGCTCCCTAGATCTATTCCTTAGTAATAAGGACAGGTTGGCGCAGGCTATAGAATCTAATTGGGATCTAATCGTAGTAGATGAAGCACACCACCTAGACTGGACGGAAAATTTACCAAGCAAGGAGTACAAAGCTGTCGAGGCGCTTGCGAGCGAGGCACGTGGGCTACTCCTCCTTACCGCTACACCAGAGCAATTAGGTCGACTTGGTCACTTTAGTCGGCTCAAACTATTGGATCCAAATAGATACCATAGCTTCCAAAAGTTTCTCGAAGAAGAAGAAAGCTACCAGGACGTAGCTGCGCTGATTGATCAAATATCTAATCAAAGAAGCAATTTGGTAGAAGCTACCCGCCAGCAGATTAGGCAGAGGCTAGGAGTACGCGAACCTCAGACCGATGACGCCCTTGTCCGAAGCCTTTTAGATCGCCATGGAACTGGAAGAGTATTGTTTCGAAATGTCCGTGAAAGTGTCGACGGCTTTCCTCGACGAGAATTATGTACCTATGAACTTAGTCCCGAAGGCTTTCCAAAAACACTAGCTAGTCAGTTAGAGCTGAAAGATCCCAGAATAAACTGGTTAATCAATTTATTGCAGGACATTGGTAAAAAGGTTCTTGTAATCTCTCTATAGAGTAAAACGTCCCTGACAAAAAAGTAAGTGGTGTAATTATAAAATTAGTAATAGCAGACATATTGTCAAATTTTTCT
>NZNP01000111.1 GCA_002694945.1 Gammaproteobacteria bacterium | reverse complement strand
TAGTGATTGATCGCTTCGCGGACATAGTGCCCACCGTTTACGGTGCCAAAACCAAGCACGGAATGGACCATGTCCCCTGGCCCCAGTCCCTGTAACATGAAGGCCCGCGCCATTAGAATGTTCTGCACTTCCCTGGATTTTGGACCGAAAAGAAGCGGTTGCGGCGTTCCTGTGGTGCCGCTAGTTGTGTGAAGAATAACCGGCGGCCGGCTCTCGAGCGTATCGCTAAAGCTTTCCATGCCGTGGAAATCGCCGAAGGGGGGATACGCTTCGACACTGCGCATGATGTCGGTCTTATCGTAAGTTGGTAACTTGGAAATATCCGCAATGCCTTTGATATCCCCCGGTTCAATCCCGCGTGCAGACCAGAGCCGACGGTAAAAGGGTATCTCCCAGCCGCGCTTCATGCAGGTGCGGAACTGGGCGTCCTGCATGGTGTGTAGTTCATCACGGCTCAGCCGCGTGCGGCCTTCAAGAAACGCTGTGCCGATGGGAAACGCCCTTAGTAACGCATGATGATCAATAACATCGAAGTAAGTGGGATGCGCCATTATCTAACATTGCATGCGAACGACGATGTAAACAATGCTAGTGGGACTGGGGATGCCTCAGATATATTTGATAAGGGACGCATATCGAACCTTCGAGGAAGGATCAGAAAACCAGCGGGTTAGCTAAGCTGCTTGCTCGTCATACCATTTGTTTAGGCGACAACTGCTTCAAGGGACGGTTGATGGATCTGGAACTTTGGCGAGGCCATCAAAGGGCGATCAACTTTTCTGGATGACAAACCGGAAGACGCCGGTCTCTTCCACCGATTCCAAAAGTTCGTTGCCCGTCGCACGGCTGAAAGCCTCAAAATCCCGAACCGAGCCGGGATCCGTAGAGATGACCTCCAAGGTGCTACCGGCGTCCATGGTTTTGATCGCCTTTTTTGCCTTCAGGATGGGGATCGGGCAGTTCATTCCCGACGTGTCGATAGTCTGAGTGGCCATGCTTGCCTCACTGTCGTTCCCGACGCTGACACCAGTTCTAGTGTCCTGACGGTTATAACATTGTATAAAAATATGAATTATTCAAGGGAGGCCTAATCCCCGAACGCCGAGACATCGCGTAGCAACCGGTCAACCGGCGCAAAGTCATCGGTTAGGATAGGTACGTCGGCCGGGCCCAGGCGACCGGCGATGTCAGTGAGAATTTGCCGGGCCCAAACGCGGTTGGGGAACTGGCTGGATGCCAACCGTGCCACGGGGACCGGCGCGCGTGAGGCTACCAGGAGATAGGTGAGGCGCTTTCCCGACGAGGCCTGGGCAACATCAGACCAGACCTCAACGGCAGGAAAGAATTCGGATAGTGTCCGAACCTGCGCAAGCAGAAATGCCGGCTCGCGGTGGCTGTCGATAATGGTCAGAATATAAACCCCGTGTTTGGAGAGCCGAGCGGAAACTTCACCAGCGAACTCCGCAGTTACAAGATGGGCCGGCACCGAAATGTCGTGGAACGCGTCTCCAACAATCACATCAAACAGGGGTTCCCGCGGTTGTTTCTGAAGGATTCGGCGCGCGTCCTGATGGATTATTTTGATAGAGGGGTGGCGCTTAAACCACATATGGTGGATGGCGGTGCGGGTCACCGCCGGATCGATTTCGGAGACCGTATGCCGTCCATCCGGAAAACGGCCGGCCCATGTGCGCGGCAATGTGTAAGCGCCGCCGCCGATGAAGAATGATCGTAGATCGCGTGTATGGCCGAACCGTTGTTGTACGATCTCGTGAGTCAATTCCACATAGGAGCTATGCAGAGCGGTGGGGTCGTGACGCTCGTTGATCCCATGTCCCATGTGATCCAACACCATGAGACGCGCCTCGGTCGCTTTGGGATCGACGAAATCCACGACCCGGATACAGTAATAACGGCTCTCCTCGAGGCACACGCTCGCGAAGGCCGTGCGGCCGAGGATCGTAGCCACCGCAGCAATGACGAGAAGGGCTAAGACGATGCTGATGGTTAGCTTGTGTCGAGCAGTAACTGCAAACGCGGCCCCCATGATAGCCAACGCTGCTGCGACGCTCAGGATTGTACCGGCGGTCCCGATCCAGGAGATGAAAACGAAACCGGCGGCTACGGTGCCGAGGATACTTCCCAGCGCACCCAGCGCATACATGCGTCCTAACGTCCTGCCGCGTGCTTCGGGTTTAGCGTCGATAGCCATCTTTGTAATCATCGGTGTTACGCAGGCAATGAGGACGCTTGGTAAGAAGAACAATAGCGCTGTCAGGACGCTGATGCTGACCAGGAACGGTGCGCCATCGACAAGAAGCTGCGGTGCAGCGATCCGGAGAACGAATGGTACCAGGATCACACTGCACGTCGCAGCGCCGAACAGTATGGCCAAGCGACGGTTGATCTTTGTGGGGTCCGTTTCCGATAGATGTCCACCAAACCAGTGGCCAATTGACATACCGGCCAGGATCGTAGCGATAATACAGGTCCAGGTGTAGATGGACATACCCACGTAAGGTGCCAGAAGTCGGGCTGCCGCGATCTCTAGGACCATGACAGAAGCCGAAGACAAAAAGATGGCGGCGGCCAGCCCTAGCTTATTCATGAATTGATCGCCTCAAAACGTCGACAAATGGGTTCCACACGAAACGCCACCATATGCATACTCTCTTGATTGATAATCTACAAAACGTGAATATGATGCAATCTAGCCTTGTTCGATTGCGTCGCTCGCTAATCCAGTGCCCTGAAAGGATATGTCATGGAAGAAATCCCCAACGGCGTTTTGGTCTCCGCCCTTGGCTTTGTCCTGGGCGTGATTTTTGGAGCTACGGCGCAACGAACCAATTTCTGCACTATGGGGGCGATCTCCGACGCCGTGTTCATGGGGGATTGGAACCGGTTCCGGGCGTGGATGCTGGCTATTGCGGTAGCCATCCTGGGCAGCCAGACCTTGCACATGATTGGTGCGGTTGACCTGGCGACGTCAATCTATCTGACGCCTAATTTAGGTTGGGCCGGAACAATTATTGGCGGCTTGCTGTTCGGGTTTGGCATGACCATGACCGGTGGGTGCGGCAACAAGACCTTGGTGCGCCTGGGCGCGGGAAATCTAAAATCCGTGGTCGTAGTCTTGTTCCTTGGTATCTTTGCGTACATGACGCTCCGCGGCCTCACGGGCTTGGCGCGGGTCGAACTGGAAGACGCCATGAACGTGGACTTGTTGGCGACAGGCATCGCGGATCAAGGCATGCCGACGTTTCTTGGCCTGTTGGGGGTTCCGGAGAGCGTCGCGCGCGTGGTCGTCGTGGCAGCAGTGGCTGGCGGTCTCTTTTGGTTCATCCTGAAGAGCCCGGAGTTTCGTGCCTCCAAGGCCGATATAACCGGCGGAGTCATTATTGGGTTGCTTGTACCGGTGGCGTGGTATGTGACCGGCGTGATTGGTTTTGATGACTTCGAACCGATTCCCCTGTCGTCCTTTACCTTTGTTGCGCCGGTAGGTGAGAGCATCCAGTATCTTATGACCTTCACCGGTTCGACCATCAATTTCGGCATCACCGTTGTCGGCGGAGTAATTTTCGGTTCATTCATCTCCGCTAAATCGTCGGGCGAGTTCCGTGTCGAAGCCTTTACCGATGCCGATGACATGATGCGTCACATGGTTGGTGGTGCCATTATGGGGATTGGTGGTGTCATGGCGCTCGGTTGTACGGTCGGCCAGGGTATCACCGGTATGTCGACGTTGGCGATCGGCTCGGTCCTGGCGCTATTGTCGATTCTGTTTGGCGGTTACTTCGGCATGAAGTATCTGGAGGATGGTACCTTCGGCGGCGCCTTTAACGCCGTATTCAGCCGAGAATAGTGGCGATTGCGCCTACCAGAGCTTCACTTCTTTGCCTTCTGCTTCCATTTTACGCGCGAGAGCTTGGAGCCAACGCTGGAAGTTAGGTTCCGTCTCGTAACCTTTGTCCTTCACGTAGACGAAAGAGTTCATGAAATGAAAGGGCTTCCAATAGCCTAGCAATCGCCAGACCTCTATATCGTGGCCGGGCACCTTTGAGTTTGCGTCAAGGCTGGGCGGGAAGTATTGGAGCGTAGGCGTGAACTGAACGCGATACTTACGCGCCAGCTTCTTTTCCGTGGTTACCTCGCCGTCCACATCGGTGACTTCGCGATCACCCCAAAGGTTCATTTGGATCACGTTGAAGTTCTTGCGAATGTAATTAACGATTTCTGGGTGGCGCAGGTTGACGTGATGCATTTCCCTGCAGTACGGACAGCCACGCTGCTCCCAGAGGATCACCAGTTGCTTGCCCTCCTTAGAGCTATCGCTGATATCCTCGCGAAGATTGAGGAACGATTCATAGAACCAAGGTTGGACGTAGACACCTTCCTCGTTAGGCTCGATTGCCGGCAGTAGATTCTTTTTATCGCTGGCGTCTGCTGATCCCGCTCCAATAAGCACGATGATGGCGAATAGACCTGTGAGAATGCGCAAAGCCATTATGACGTTTCTCCTGTTGGCGTTGTGGCCAATCCTCTCCGACCGGACGAATTTATTGGACAATAGTAAATAACATATTCAAAATGTGTAAAGTGTCAGGTGACGCAAAACTATATCACAAAATGAGCCGGGAGGCATCTGGCGCGCCATGGAAGTTGATTTATTCGTCGAGCTCGCGCGCCCACCAGGGCCAGACGGGGTGCCGTCGTCCGTTTCGAATGTTTACGAAGACCTGATAGCTATTGCCAAGGCTGCCGACCAACTCGGAATCGGTGCAATCTGGCTTCCAGAACATCATTTCTTGGGGGATTACAGTGCTAGCTCTGCGCCTGACATGCTGTTGGCGGCCATTGCCCGTGAAACTACGTCGGTCCGCTTAGGCTTCGCTATCCTGCCCTTGCCTATACACGATCCAGTTCGCATCGCCGAGAGGTTGGCAACCTTGGACGTTTTGTCTGGTGGCCGGGTGATGTGGGGCGTCGGTCGCGGGGTGACCAAAACGGAACTTGATGGTTTTGGCGTGGATCCGTCCAAAACCCGAGAGCAGTTCGGTGCCCGCCTGGCCGAATTACGCAGGTATCTAAATACCGGCGTGTTGGATCGTGCCGGTCAGCGTTTCGAACTCAACCCAGCGCCGTCGCCGCGCCTTCGCGAAGGTTGGATGGCTGCTGTGAGTCCGGAGAGTTTCGACTTGGCTGCCCAATTGGGTTTGGGCGTTTTGACCGGTCCGTTCAAGCCATGGCCCATGATTAACGTGGACTTAAAGCGCTATCGGGCCGCCTATCCCGGAGGTCTCACATCTTTTACTATGGCCGCCTATTGCGGCTTGGATCATGAGCAAACACGCCGCCGCGCGGGCCCCGGAATTCTGTGGGCCTATCGGCGCATCCTGGATGTCACCCGCACCATGATGGTTCAGCAAGTGGAGGGGTATGAACATTATCGTAAGTTGGGCTGGGTCGCGCCGCTCTTGGAGGGCGTGCTGAGCCTTAGCGTCCTCGAAACCCTTGGTTTGGCCTGTGTTGGCGAACCTGATCACGTGGCGAAACGGCTGCGGACCCTTAACCAATCCGGTGTCGACCGTATATCTTTGGTCTTGGGAGGTGGCGATCTGAGTGTATCTGAAGCGATCGCATCCCTGGAATTAATGATGTGTGACGTGATGCCGAAGGTTCTGTCAGCGAACACGTCGACGGCGCCGGTGGAGGTGACGACGTGAACGCTGCTCTGGACCGCATCGCCAAACATGGAAGATCTTACGAAGATCCCATTGCCGCCATTGACTGGCAGGCTGCGGAGGCCGAGCGGCCCTGGCTTCCCAAAGGTCTGCTATTGGGTCCCGACTTTCAGTCGGCGATGCCGGATGATCAATTCATCGCCCTAAGCCGAGCGGAGTACACGCGGCTATGCGCCGCCGGATTGTGGCTTGAGGGTTTGCTGATCAACCGGGTCACGGAGTCGGGTCTTCTGGGCCTGGAGACGGAAGAGGCTCGGGTCATGCTGCAGGAGATACGCGAGGAGACTGGGCATAGCCTCATGTTCCTCGAGATGATCGATCGCGCCGGTCACGATGACCGGCCGCGCCTTGCGGGGACGCACCTGCTCACCGCTATTGCGAAGCGGCTCCGTATTGAGACCGCTGAGTTCTGGGCCATGGTATTCATCGGTGAAACGGTAACCGATACGTTCGCCATGAAGGCCTTAAAGCTGTCCAAACCAGCGGATGACACGATCTGCCCGGTGGCAGAGCAGGTGTTGAACCTGCATCATCGCGAAGAGGCCCGACACATTGCGGCGGCGCGGCAGTTCCTCGCGTCGCGCGTTTTGGGGATGAGCCGACACAGGCGTTGGATTTTCGCCAGGACCCTGTATTGGCTGCTCAACCTGTTCCTGGAAGCGACTATGTATCCCAGTTCGGACAGTCTGCAACGGGCCGGTGTACTAGATGCGGACAATCTAGTTCTGCGCCTGCGGCGCGACCCTTGGCGCCAAGAGGTGGCGGCGGCATGCGCGGCGCCGGCAGTGTCTTTGTTGACGCGCGAAGGCTTGATCTCGATGACGCAACTGGCCCGGCGCGGGGCATGACCATGAAAAAAGACAATGACACCGTCTTCATCGGGGGTGATATCTACCGACAAGCCGCCTACGGAAACAACCATCCGCTGACCATTCCGCGGGTTGGTCCGGTTATGGACGTTTGCCGGCACATGGGGTGGCTGGATGATGACGCCTATGTGGAAAGTCCCCAAGCCAGCCGAGAAGATCTAATCCGTTTCCATGCTTCGGCCTACGTGGATGCGGTGATTGAGGTCGACCAAGCCGGTAAGTCCAACGCCCAACTGCGCGAGAGTTTTGGATTAGGTACACAGGAAAACCCAGTGTTCACAGGGCTTTATGAACGGGCGGCGACGAGCTGCGGCGGATCAATTCACGCTGCGGAACGGGTTCTGAATGGAGGCTGCGCGTATAATCCGGCTGGCGGCACGCATCACGGCCAGCCCGCGAAGGCTAGTGGATTTTGTTATTTCAATGATCCAGTCCTGTCGATTTATCAATTCCTGGATGCGGGTATAGCGCGGGTACTCTATCTGGATCTTGATGCTCATCACGGTGACGGGGTCGAAGACGCTTTTGCTGATGACCTACGTGTCGGCACAGTCTCTATTCATGAACAAGATCGGTGGCCGCACTCTGGCAAGACTAGCGATCCGTCGCGGAACATCTGGAATTTCCCCGTCCCGCAGGGGTTCTCCGATGCGGAACTCGGATTTCTCATGGAAGCGGTTGTTATGCCGGTGCACGCCAGCTTTGCGCCAGACGCTGTGGTCATTACCTGCGGGGCCGACGGCCTGGCCGGGGATCCCTTATCTGCCATGAACTTGTCGAATGTCGCTCTTTGGTCAGCTGTTGAATGTGTACGAGACGCTACGTTGCGGACGGTCGTTCTAGGCGGCGGTGGCTACAATCCCTGGACCGTGACCCGCTGCTGGGCCGGTCTATGGGCAGTCCTGGCTGGCCATGATGTGCACAAGCCCTTGCTCGGTGCAGCCGCTGCGATGTTTAGTGAGTTTGAGTCAGACCTCGTGGATGAAGAGGATGTTGTCCCCGCCTGGTGCACGACCATTGCTGATATCCCTGTGGAGACAGCTGTTCGGCCCGCGGTCGAACGCCTCGCCGCCCAGCGGGCCGCTTAGAACGAAAGGGTAGGAAAACGGAATGACAGTTGATTGGATCGCCGTTGCCATGGATATCGAGGCCCTTGAGGACGCGCCCTTCGACGAAGAGATTGTCGCACGCCTTCAGAAGGCGTCCACTTTCTCGGCGTTGCGGCCTATTCGTTTCTCCACCCCCACGTTCAAGGAGTTCTCCAGTGAGGAACTGAACGGGTGCTCCAAGAATAGTTTTCCAGCCTTTTCGATTACAGCTGGCGCTTGTGCGCTAATGTGTGATCACTGCGAGGCGAATATCCTTGACCCAATGATTCCGGCGACATCGCCGGAGATGTTAGAGCAAAAGGTTCGCGATCTGGTATTGCTGCAGAACCTGCAGGGATTTCTGTTATCTGGCGGTTCGAACCGGCACAACGAGATTGCCTATGAGCGCTTCTATCCCGTTATCGAAAAATTGAAAAGTGAGTTTCCTTACCTGCGCATTGCTATCCACTCCGCGCTCCTCGACGAGGCGCGAGCCAAGCGTATGGAAGCGGCTGGTGTGGACACAGCCATGATGGATGTAATAGGCGCTCAGGAAACCATTCGCGACGTATATCACCTGGACCGGTCGGTGGATGATTTTGAGTCTACGTTGGCGGCGCTTTGTTCAACGTCTATGGAGGTGGTGCCGCATATCGTCATCGGTCTGCACTTCGGTCGCACCGTTGGTGAGGCAAATGCTCTGGACATCTGTGCGCGGCACGGTATTCACGCCCTGGTTCTGGTGGTCGTCATGCCCTTTTATGCAAAAGTGGGAACCTTCGCGACACCGTCAACCCGGGACGTGGGGGAGATTTTCCTCGAAGCGCGCCAGCGCCTAGCGGACAAACAAGTTCTTTTGGGATGTGCGCGGCCGCCTGGAGTGGCACGTCGTGTAATCGATTCCTACGCCGTGATGGCGGGTCTTGATGGCATAGCATTTCCCGCCGACGGCATGGTTGCGTTGGCCGACTCGATCGGTCGGCCCTATCACCAGGAACATGCCTGCTGTTCTGTCAAATTGGGTGGAGTAGGTGAGGTTACTGGAGGGCAGTGCGCCGCATGAGCAAGACCCAGTCGCATGATGTTTTGATTGTCGGGCTAGGCCCTGCCGGTTGCCGCGCGGCCGCCGAGGCTGCTGTGCGTGGTCTTAAGGTATTAGGAATTGATCGGCGTCGTCGTCCCGGAGAGCCCGTCCAATGTGCCGAGTTTGTGCCGGCCCTGTTGGGTCAGGAACTGGACATGCCAATTGCGGTGCGTCGCCAACGGATTACAGAGATGGCTACCTTTGTTGAAGATCAGTCCGCCGAATGCCGCGACGACTTCCGTGGCCAAATGATAGATCGGGCTGAATTTGACCGGCAGCTCCTGACCGAAGCATGCTCCAATGGCGCTGATTGTCGGTTTGGGATTGTCCTCCGCGCACTGGATGCCAACGGCATTGCCCTGTTGTCGGACGGCGCACTGGTTAAGGCTCGTGTCATCGTTGGTGCGGACGGCCCCCGTTCTGCTGTTGGGGCAGCCATCGGCCAAGTCAATCGCCAATTAGTGGAGACACGCCAGGTAACGGTGTCTTTGTCGGAGCCGTACAATGCTACGGATATTTTCCTCTCCGCGGATCTGGTCGGAGGATATGGCTGGATGTTTCCTAAGGGCGCGTTCGCCAATATTGGTGCAGGCGTGGCGCCAGCAGCCAAGGCTAGGCTGAAGCGATTGGTGACCGATCTTCACGCGCGGTTGGTGGCTGAAGGTCGGGTTGGATCGGAGGTGATCAAGCATACTGGCGGGGCCATTCCTGTGGGAGGTATGCTGAAGCCATTCGGGCATCTTGGTGCCGCCCAGGTGGTTTTGGCCGGCGACGCAGCTGGCCTGACCAACCCCATTACCGGGGCGGGTATCCCAGCAGCCGTGATCTCAGGGGGCCTTGCCGGTCAGGCGGCGGCGGCGTTGTTTGCCGGCGAAAACGATGCCGCTGAGGCCTATAAAGAAGAGTTGACCGACGTATTTGGCGGGTCACTAGATAGAGCGGTTCGGCGACGTCGAGANATCCTGGCAGTGCATGNGGACAATCAAACGCCGCAANNGCCGGAGTTGCGCAAANCATGGATTGCTTACCCTGAATACTGGGCGGCGTAATGAACAGGGGAATGGAGAGATTTGCCCGATGACGTGTTTGAAACCTGAAGATCGCGGNCCTGCGGANGGCAATGCCGGCAGCCTGGACTTCAACCCTTTCGACGCCATGACGCCGCGNCTGCCATCGGAGGCGGACAAGACCGCCCGCAACGGTCAGCGCGTGAAATCCAACGACGTTGCGCCTACGGGCGTCTACAAACCCAACTACAATATCTTGACGCCGCATATGCGGTCGCCGGACTACGTGCAGATGTCAACGGCGGCGGCGATTACGCTGGGGGTTATGAACGGCAAGATGCACCGCTGTGCGTGTACTCGGTGCCTAAACCTTCTGCTTACCTATCCAGAGGGTTGCCGGGCGAACTGNGCCTATTGTGGTCTGGCGCGCCATCGCGAGGCCGAGCGNGATTACGCGGACCGCAATTTTATCCGTGTCGACTGGCCCGCTGTCCCNATGGAGGAGATTGTNGATATCGTCGCCCGTGATGGCGAGAACTCGCCATTTCACCGGATGTGCATTTCCATGATCACGCATCCCAATTCAGATGCTGACACGGTGACGGTGCTAAAAAAGTGGACCGACCGCATTACCGCGGGCAGCATCCCCGTATCGATCCTTTCCAATCCGACAACTATGAAGCGGAACGATGTCAAGGTTTTGAAGGACCTTGGCGCTGACATCTTCACCGTAGCCCTGGACGCCGCAACACCGGCGCTTTTCGNTCGAACTCGTGGCAAGGGGGTCAATTCACCGCATTCGTGGAAGAAGTATTGGGAGGTNNTGAACGACGCCCGAGACATATTTGGAAACCAAAAGTTTGGCGCACATATCATNGTCGGAATGGGTGAAACGGAGNATGAGGTGCTGACCCTTGTGCAGCAGCTGGTGGACATGGGTGGCCATTCTCACATGTTTTGCTTCTTTCCCGAGAAGGGCTCTCTGATGGACCATCTGCCGGCGACGCCGCGCGACCAATGGCGACGCGTGCAGCTAGCCAGATATTTAATTGACTACGTTGGTGTCCGGATTGACCAAATGCGCTTCGATGAAGAGGGGCGGGTCAGTGATTTCGGCCTGCCCCAAGGCGAGTTGGACACGATCATCGATGCGGGTATTGCATTCCGCACGTCCGGATGTCCTGGGAAGTTTGCCGAAGACATTTCCGCTTGTGACCGGCCCTACGGGGATTCCCCGCCAAGCGATATCGCCAGCTTTCCCTTTCAGCCGATTAAAAAAGATATCAAAAAAATCCGACGCCAACTTGACATGCGCGATCGCGCGCTATTGGAGGTATGAGCCATGGCGCCGACTTTTCGTGTGATTGATACGGGTCTGCGTAGCGGNCGGGAAAATATTGCTTTTGACCAGGCTCTTATTGAAGGGCGGTTGGCCGACCAGATTCCGGATACCATTCGGTTTCTTCGCTTTCCGCCGACCGCGCTGGTTGGCCGCCATCAGGATTTGCGCCGGGAAATCAAATTGGAACATTGTCGGGCTAACGGTGTGGGCGTTGCTCGTCGTATCACCGGCGGCGGCGCAATCTTCTTTGATGAGGGGCAATTGGGCTGGGAACTTGTTTTCAAGCGTGCGCACTTGGGCATCGGGGATCTTGGCACCGCGGCCAAACGGATCTGTCAAGCCGCGGCGTCTGGATTGGCGCAACTTGGCATCGAGGCGAAATACCGTCCGCGCAACGACATTGAGGTTGGGGGGCAGAAAATCTGCGGCACGGGCGGCTTTTTCGATGGTGACGTCTTGTTTTATCAGGGCACCTTGCTGATCGACATGAACCCGCAGGACATGGTGGCGGTNCTAAACGTTCCGAAGGCCAAGTTGGAAAAACGCAATTTGGATGATGCAGCCCAACGTGTGACGACGTTGCGAGCGTTGATGGGCGATGATCTGCCCAACCTTGAAACGATCAAGGCCAGTATGCTGGATGGATTTCGTGAACGTCTAGAAATTGACGTCGCCGAGGGCGTAGTCGACGCNGCTGAGGATCACNTGGCTCAGNAGATTCACGATGACGAGATNGGTACGGATGCCTTCGTCGCCAGNATCGATGGCCAGCATGATCANACGGGAACCCTGAGCGCCACCCACACAGGTGCGGGCGGGACAGTGACTGTGTTTGTGCGCCTAGAAGGCCCGACATCCAACAGGGTGCGCGAAGTGCTGATCACCGGAGACTTCTTCGTTACTCCGCCCCGCGTCATCCTCGATCTGGAGGCCAGTCTGCGGGGCATTGACAGGGATCGCATAGGCCTGGCTGTAGACTCGTTTTTCGATAAGACTCAAGTGGACGCCCTAACGCTTGCGACGGAAGATATCCGTGATGTCCTTCTTGAGGCGGTGTCAGCGTGACCATTCCGCCTGAGTTTGGTAGCCAGCATGAACAGTTCGCGGTCGAGAGGCGCGGGCTTTATGTGATACAGCATACGGACGCCGAGTATCTGGGTCTGATCGAGGATCACTTGGAGGGCCGGTCCATCGGTTTCACTTACATGCGCCCTCATACTGCTGGAGGCCGTCTACCGGCCACAGTGAAATTTACCGATGGCGTTGTGCTGCTAGGGGGCGGACCCTGGGGCAGCGCCGGTGCACGAAATCTGCCTACACTAGAGGAGGAAGTGCAACTGGTTCGTGACTGCATGCTCCGTGGTGCGCCTGTGTTAGGCATCGGCCTGGGCGCCCAGGTTCTAGCCATGGCTAGTGGTGGGTCGGTTAGACCCGCGCCGCTAAGGTTCAAAATGGGCGTTGCGCGTCGGACGCGGGACGACGCCCTAAATGGTTACTTGCCGGAGACCTTTCCGATCGCGACCTATATGCGTGACGCCTTCGAGGCGCCGCCCCACGCCGAAGTCCTTGCCATCGATGAGGATGGCGCGGCTGCGGTCTTCCAGGTTGCGGACAACTGCTTCGGTTTTGCAGCGCACCCAGGTTTGAAGGGCGCGATGATTGAGGACTTGATCATGGAGTTCGATGAGTCGCCTGACGGTATGGGTGAAGAATTGGCAATGCTCCGGCAAAATCAAGCGGGCATCGAGGACGCCCTGGTGCCGATCATGACAGGGGTCGTTCAGAAGGCGGGCTGGATGGGGGAGGTGGCATCAGGTACCTTGTAACATATTCAATTTTTATATATTGTAATGTCATGATGCGGTAAAAATAAACCTGTCCGCTACGAGCAGACGGACTGTCGCGCAAAACGGGAGATCAAGTCTTGGCTGAGAAGCTTGTTATAATCATGGTCAACACGGACCCGCGCAACGGTGAGGAATTGGGGGCCCCATTCTTCCAAGCTACGGTGGCCGCAGCTATGGATTATGAGGTGGAAGTGGTCTGCACCGCCACCGCAGGACAGCTTATGAAGATAGGGGTGGCCGACAAACTGGTGGTCAAGGAAGGCTCGCCGAAAACTGTCTACGATTTTATCAAGGACGCTCATGAAGCCGGCTGTAAATTTTATTGCTGTTCTCCCAATCTTGATCTGTTTGACATGAGTGAGGACGATCTAATCCCTGAATGCGAAGGCATCGTCGGTGGTGCCCACGTCATCGAGCAGGTTATGGAAGATGACGATACCCGGGTTCTGACTTACTAGGAGGCGTGTCCGTGCAAACCGCTATCAGCCGTATTCAGGAGCACATCGGCGATCCCGTATCAGATAACCCGCCCCTGAACCGAGATGACCTGGAAGAGGTTTTCGAGGATATTCAGGCAGATATACGCTTCGATCATGAGTTGAATGGCTGTCTGAATTGCGGCATCTGCACGGCCACCTGCCCGGCCGCGCACTATTATGATTTTTCGCCGCGGGAGATCGTTCAGCTTCTGTGGACCGAGAACCTTGAAGGCATTTACGACGCCATGCAGGAAAAAATCTGGTCCTGCGCCCAATGCTACACTTGTGCGGCCCGATGTCCTTTTGGCAACTCGCCGGGAGGGTTGGTGATGATCATGCGCGAGGTGGCCATTAAGCACGGCATGCAATCTGCCAAGGACGTGCTCCGGCCCTTCAGCCGTGTCATGCTAAAACTGATTTCCACTGGGAATCAGCTGGCGCCCGACATGATCAACCCCGACCATTTTGCTGACTGGGGCCCGAACATCGCGAAGATTGATGCGCCGTTGAAGTTGCTGCGCCAGGCCATCCCGATGGCCACTCTAAACACCACGGAAACGGCTTGGGAGGTCAACCTCAAGACCTCGGTGGAGCTTTACACCATCTGGGAGATGACGGGCGTCCTCGACCAGTTGGAGACTATCGATGAGAACCTATTCGACGTCATCTCCGACATCATGGACGAGAAACGTGAGGACTACGAAGATTGGCTTGACGAGCAGGATGCCGATGAAGAAGACGACGAAGAAAATTGATCCCGAGGCTGCTGGATGCCGCCATGAATGGAGATTGTGATGAGTGATTCGAACTGCGGCGAACGTCTGACTGGACACGGCGCCGAATGGAACAACGCCAACCTGTCTCCCGAAGACGCGCGCACGGCCACCGCCTGGGTTGAGGCTCGCGTCGACAAGCGATCCATGCTTACCGACAAGGACCGGGTCGAAGACGTCCGCGACATCATGTGGCAATTGGAGAAGGACGGCGAAATCGTCGTCCATCGGATTAAGGACGAGCACAGACCGAAAACGGTTAAGACTCTCTTCGGTTGGGACAAGAGGGTGCCGACCACGCAGCTCTGGCATCACAAGTCTTGCGGCCAGTGCGGCAATATTCCCGGCTACCCCGCGTCACTGCTGTGGCTGCAGAACCGTCTTGGTACGTCGTATTTGGATGAGACCGATCAAACATCATGCACTGCTTGGAATTACCACGGGTCCGGAATCGGTAACGTCGAGAGCTTAGCCGCAGTTTTCCTGCGTAACTTCCATCAGGCCTACGTGTCCGGGAAGGCCCAGGGCCTCGACAATGGACATTTCTATCCTTTGGTCCATTGCGGCACGTCGTTTGGCAACTACAAGGAAATCCGAGGGTTCCTCCTGCATTCGGCGGAGCTACGCGAACGCGTGGCGAAAATCCTGGGTAAGCTGGGTCGTCTGGTCGACGGCAAGCTCCTGATCCCCGAAGAGATCGTGCATTACTCCGAATGGCTGCATGTCATGCGTCCCGAGATTAACGACATGCGTGAGATTGACATAAGCGGTGTCCGCGCGACTATCCATCCGGCCTGCCACGTATACAAAATGATTCCCGAGGATGCGATCTACGACGATGATATCCTTGAGGGGAATCGGGTTGCTGTGTCCACGGGCATTATACAGGCGCTTGGCGCACAGGTAATTGATTATTCCACTTGGTACGACTGTTGCGGTTTCGGGTTCCGCCACATCATTTCGGAACGTGAGTTCACCCGTTCATTTGCTATCGATCGCAAAATCAAGGTTGCGGTGGAAGAGGCGCAGGCCGACGTGATGATCGGCCATGACACGGGCTGCATCACGACTTTGGATAAGAACCAGTGGATCGGTCAAGCTGTTGGCAAGGACGTGTCCTTGCCGGTGATGGCCGATTGCCAGTTCGCTGCGCTGGCTTGCGGCGCTGACCCCTACAAGATAGTGCAGCTTCACTGGCACGCGTCCGCCTTTGAAGGGTTGTTGGAGAAGATGGGCATCGACTGGCAGAAGTCGAAAACGGAATTCGAGGCCTACCTGGAGGAGGTCAAGCAAGGCAAGGGCGAGCAGCTTTACGATCCGCGGTTGCGGATCACGTCGGGCCCCGGCTTCCAAAAGCCCAGCGTTGGCTGAGGAAAAGGACGAACGATGACCAAACCCATTCTCATCGTCGGCGGCGGGCCCGCAGGATTGTCCGCGGCGCAGGCGCTTTCGGCCGCTGGCCAGCGGGCCATTTTGGTGGAAAAGGAACAACAGCTAGGCGGCGCACCGATCCTGTCCGGTTACGCCAAGCTGGTGCCAACCGGCGAATGGGCCAAGGACGCCATCGGCGGCATGGTCTCGCGCGTTGAGGGTAGTGACACGGTGGATGTTCGCACGAATCTGACGGTCACCAACTTCGAAGGTGGGCCAGGAAATTTCACCGTGAAACTCAGCGACGACGCCACGGTAGACGCCAGTGCCGCGATCCTGTGCACGGGCTTCACACACTTCGACTCCGTGAACAAGCCTGAATGGGGCTTTGGCACCTTCCCCGACGTGGTCACTACCACCCAGGTCGAGCAGATGATGTCCAGCGGCCAGGGGGTGC
>NZNP01000110.1 GCA_002694945.1 Gammaproteobacteria bacterium | reverse complement strand
GGTCGCCGCCGCTACCAGACCACAATGGATAGGTGAACCGATTAATTTACCCACTACAGGCCGCGATCTCCTGCTAGCTGTCGATATTTCAGGCTCCATGGGAACTGAGGACATGCAGCATCGAGGCGCAATAGCCACTCGCCTGACAGTAGTAAAAAGTGTGGTTGGTGACTTTGTCGAACGACGCAAGGGCGATCGACTGGGTCTCATTTTATTCGGCACCCGTGCCTACCTACAGACGCCACTTACATTTGATCGCAAGACAGTAAGAACGCTCCTGGAAGAAACACCCTTGGGCATCGCCGGCGGAAAGACAGCAATCGGTGATGCTATAGGCCTTGCTGTGAAGCGACTTCAAAACAGACCCGCAGAGAACCGGGTCCTAGTGCTGCTGACCGACGGAGTAAGTAATGTCGGCGAAGTCGAGCCAACCCAAGCAGCCCAGCTTGCAGCCCAAGAGGGCATCCGCATTTACACGATCGGTTTCGGTGCAGAGGAAATGTCGGTACCTGGCTTGCTTTTCAATAGAACAGTTAATCCATCAGCAGAGCTAGATATCGAAACGCTTACTAGAATTGCTGAAAACACCGGAGGCATATTCCAAAGAGCAAGGTCGAGCCAGGAACTTGAGGAAATTTATCAAGCCCTCGATAAACTTGAACCGCTCGAACAGGACGCCGAAACTTATCGACCGATAAGATCCCTCTTCTGGTATCCGCTGGCAATTGCGCTACTCACAAGCTTTTGCGTATGCTTGCTGCATCCCGCTTTGATGGGTTGGTTCACCAACCGAATTAAAGTCCGACTAAAAAAAGCAGATATTACATGAACGATCTGCTAATTCAGGACATAGCTAACAACTTTCACTTTCTCAGACCATACTGGTTCTACGCGATGATACCTGCACTGCTGATCTTTCTGCTCATGCACTATAGACAAAGCCAGCACAGCAACTGGGAGACAGCGATTGATCCACACCTCTTGTCGCATCTTCTAGACAATCCACAGAAACGAGCGAGCAGAAGCCCACTCTCTATTGTTTTCATCGCCTGGGTGCTGGGTATTGTAGCCTTAGCAGGTCCTGTCTGGCGGCAAACACCACAGCCCGTTCATGAGCGCCAAGATGCCCTTGTGGTGGTCTTCGATTTATCACGGAGCATGCTGGCAACCGACGTAAAACCTGATCGACTTGTCCGGGCCAAGAGAAAGCTGATCGATCTGCTGGAAAAACGCGAAGAAGGTGTTACCGCTCTTGTCGTTTTTGCTGGTGACGCACATACAGTTTCACCTTTAACAGATGACACCAACACCATTGCCGCGATGATATCGTCATTATCACCCGACATTATCCCTGCACCTGGCAGTCAGCTCAGCTCAGCTCTTAAAATAGCCATCGACCTCTTTGACCAAGCTAGCGTAGCATCCGGAAGAATACTGATCATCACTGATGAAATTCGGGACGTCGTGGCGTCTCAACGCGTAGCGAGGGCATTCAGCAGCGCTTACCCTGTTTCGGTTCTGTCGGTCGGCACCGCAGAAGGCGCACCTGTACCTTTGTATGCTGGACAACCAAATGCAGGCTATTTGAAGGATGCCAACGGCAGACTGGTCATCCCAAAACTGGACGCCGACAATCTTAGAAACTTTGCCGAACTCGCCGGTGGTCGCTATTCACCAATGAGCCTTACCGATGAGGACCTAAATTATCTCCTGTCTGAGAGACTTCTGGAGAACGACACTCAGTTTCGAACCTTAGAACGCGACTTCGACGTCTGGTTCGAAGAAGGGCCTTGGCTTTTGCTACTGCTTTTGCCTATCGCTGCACTGGCTTTTCGCCGGGGATGGGTCTGGTGCCTTGCATTGGTTTTCGTCTTCCCGTCTAACAGCGCCTTGGCTTTTGATTGGACCGATCTCTGGCAGACACCNGATGAACAGGGTATGAACGCTCTNNAAGCNGGCNAAACCGCGAAAGCGGCNGANCTGTTCGAGAGNAATGCCTGGANGGCAACTGCCAACTATCGCAGCGGAAATTTNGAGGACGCCGCCAATCAATTCGGTCAAATCAATAACAGCGATGGCAAATATAATCTTGGTAACGCCCTTGCAAGACAAGGGTTGTTCAATGAAGCAATAGAGGCATACGACCATGCCTTGTCACTCGATCCTGACAATGANGATGCCGAATTTAACAAGAAATTAATCGAGGACCTACTTGAGCAGCAACAGGAAAACGAGAACGAGCGGGACCAAGAACAGGAACAGAATGAGCAGGATAGCGACCAAGATCAATCACAGGACCAGCAGGATAGCGACCAAGATCAATCACAGGACCAGCAGGATAGCGACCAAGATCAATCAAAAGATCAAGCGGAACAAGAAAAAACTGACAAGCAGCAACAGGATGAAANGGAGCAACAAGAAGAACAAACTCAAGAAAACCCTCAGGAACAGCAAGAGATTAATGAGGAGCAAACCTCTCCTCTAGATGAAGAGGAAAGACAAGCTCTCCAACAGTGGTTAAGGCGGGTACCAGATGATCCAGGCGGACTACTGCGCAGAAAGTTCCAGCAACAGCACGAACAACGTGTGCGAGAAGGTAAAGTGGCGACGAATGACACATCTGATTGGTAAACTTATTATCCTCGTGACAGCGTTGACTGCCGCGACAACTCGAGCCGACCTAGTCGCAACGGTCGACCGAACCATTATTTCTGATTCAGACTTCCTAACACTGACAGTGAGAGCGTCAAACGAAACAGCGGACAACGAACCAGATTTTTCGGTCCTTGATAGAGATTTCGAGGTCCTATCGGTTTCTCCTCAACGTAACAGCTCTTTTTCCATCATCAACGGCCGGACTACTAGCATCTCTTACGTCGACTACGTCATCCGACTTGCACCAAAGCGCTTGGGCAACCTTAACATTCCTGCTATTCGAGCCAGTAGTTTCAGCACTCGGCCGATACCCATTCGTGTGCAGCCACTAACAGCCGCAGAACAACGGCAGATGAATCAATTTGTCTACTTCGAAACAACCNTCGACACCAATGAGGTCTATGTTCAAGGTCAGATTATTTATACNGTCAAGCTCTTCTATAACGAATCGATTGGAGGCGACTTCCCTCAAGCCCCCGAACTTCCAGACACCGTNGTCGAAACACTCGACAATGAAAAACGTTATGAATCCATTGTTAACGGCACGCGATATTATGTGCTAGAAAAACGTTATGCCATTTTCCCACAACGCAGTGGAGAGCTTGTTATTCCTAAGGAGCGGTTCAATGGNTCTCTAGGGCGAGGCGGAATTTTCGCTCGCAANCAACCCGTTAGCGCTGTCTCCAANTCTCACAGGATTAACGTCNAAACGATTCCTACCAGCTTTTCTGGTAAGTACTGGTTNCCTGCGAAAAATTTAACCTTGGTAGACNCTTGGGCCGATCCCAACAGAAGTTTCGAGGTNGGTGAACCTGTCAATCGAACGATCNCCCTCTCGGTTACNGGACTAGCCAATACCAGCTTACCCGAAATGATTAATTTCAGCGCCGACAATGCGAAGGTTTACGCCGATCCACCTAACACCGTAAACGAAGTTAGCGAAGATGGGCTCAATGCCCGACAAATTACCACTATCGGCATCGTCCCTATCGAAGCGGGCGAACTTTATCTACCTGAAATCGCCATACCCTGGTGGAATACACTGACCGATAGAGAACAAATTGCAATTCTGCCTGCAGTCACTGTGACAGTTTTGCCTTCATCGACCAAAACCTCAAATGTACCCACAGTGACAATACCCGTAACCGAATTGTCCCAGCCCTCAGTTATTCAAACATCTGAAAGAAGTTACTGGAAATGGTCAACGATTCTTCTGGGTTTACTTTTTCTGTTTTCGACCTGGCAATGGCTGACTCTTCGGCGCCACGTCGCTGTGCTCGAATCAGCCAATGTCATTCCCTCTGAGACTGCGGCTTTCGTAGACCCTGATGAGCAGCGAGAATATCAAGAGTTGAAAACTGCCTGCATCCGAAATCGAGCTAGAGACGCCCATCATCAATTGCTACTTTGGGCAAAAGCACGATATCCGAATGTCAGTCACAGGAACCAATTGAGTCATGAAAGTGAGCAACTTGCTAAAGCGCTCGGCGAATTGGAATCTCATCTTTTCTCGAATGAGTCTCAGACTAGCTGGCGCGGCAGCGCAATGATTGAAGCCGTTGACGCACTGCGAAATAAAACACCGGGCTCGACTCGCACCCGAATGCTAACAGAATCTTTGAATCCAACCTGAGGCAAATCATTTTTTAAGGATTACTACCACGGAAAGTAGAAATAAGTTGCTTATAAGTGCTAACAACTAACCACCCCGATTAGAGTAATTTACTTACTTTTGTCACCGTTCCTTATTATGAAGACAAGCTCTTGCTCGCTATTTCGTATACATCATTTGAAACCTTTTCAGTTTCCAGGATGCGCTCAAGCGCGGACCTCATCAATGACTGCCTATTGGAGTCAAACTTGTTCCAACGCGTCAACGGGGCAAGTACCCGAGCCGCCATCTGTGGATTTATGGCATTCAGTTCAATCACACAATCAGCTAAAAAAGCATAGCCACCTCCATCTATTTGATGAAAATTTACAATATTGCCCGCCGAAAACTGCGCCACAAGCGCCCGCATTCGGTTGGGCACCTTGATATCAAACGCTTCATGAGTCGTTAGCGTCTTAACCCGATCAAGAGTACCTGGCAACGGACAATTAGCCTGGATTGCAAACCATTGGTCGATTACCAATGCTTCATCATTCCATCGATTGTAGAATCGTTCGAGCGCCTTGTTTCGAGGTTCAACTGATGCAGTTGCATTCGAATTTACCAATGCCCTTAAAGCAGCACTCGTGTCTGTCATATTGGTGGCTCTTTCAAATTGTTCATAACAAAGAGGCACCATCTCTGTCGCTGNGGGCTGCATCAAGTAGGATAGCGCTACATTTTTAAGGGAACGCTTCGCTATCTGGCCCGCCTCTGCTCGAAACTCTTCGTTTGACTGATTAAACCTATACACTGAGATNAGCAGACCACCCAGTTTTTCTGCGATCTCATCTCTTACGGCTTCCCGTGCCAAATGGATAGCATCCACGTCCACCAAATCAGCCAGTTCGATCAAGTANGATTCTGAAGGTAATACCAGCATGTTAGCGATCATGGCTCTATCTAGCGATGTATCAGCGTTGTGCTCCAAGGCGTGGGTAAGATTGACATCAAAAGCNGCAATCAAGCGCTCATCAACCGACACCGTAGCACCNACCTCGATCTGTTGTACTACTTCCTGAATCACATCAACCGAAAGCCGTTGGCAGGCCTCCCATCGATTAAAACCATCCGAGTCATTACTCATTAAGAACATCAACTCTTCTCGATCATANGCATAATCTAGCTTCACCGGCGCCGAAAAACCACGCAGCAAGGAGGGCACTGGCGCTTCATCCAAACCTCTAAAAACAAATTCTTGCTTTGCTTTTCTGAAATTCAGGACAGCGGAAAAACCTCCATCTTCTTCTATGCTGGCAACATCAAGGTCCACCACTGGAAACCGGATATCCTCACCACTTCGATTTAGTAGACCAAGTTTGAATGGCAGGTGATAGGGTTCTTTCTCGTCTTGATCCGGCGTTGCCGGACATAACTGCTCAAGGGCAAGGGTATAAGTCCGAGCAGCTTCATCATAGCGACCAGTTGCACNCAATACGGGCGTGCCAGCCTGCCGATACCAGACACGAAACTGCCTCAGATCTACATCATTCGCATCTTCCATAGCCCGAAGAAAATCTTCAGTAGTCACTGCCTGTCCGTCATGACGATCAAAATACAAATCCGTACCTGCTCTGAATCTCTTTGGCCCCAGAAGGGTCCTTATCATTCCAACTACTTCCGCACCCTTTTCATAGACCGTCGCGGTATAGAAATTATTTATCTCAATAAACGAGTCTGGTCGAATAGGATGAGCCATTGGGCCTGCGTCTTCTGGAAATTGTGCCGAACGCAGAACCGCCACATCGTTTATCCGACAAACAGTCGCGGAGCCCATATCTGCAGAAAACTGCTGGTCCCGAAGTACAGTAAATCCTTCCTTGAGACTAAGCTGAAACCAGTCTCTACAAGTGACACGATTACCGGACCAGTTATGGAAATATTCATGAGCAACAACACTTTCCACACGCTGATAGGTCGCATCCGTCGTGGTATCAGGTCGCGCCAAAACACANGANGTATTGAAAATATTCAANCCTTTGTTTTCCATGGCGCCCATGTTGAAACTCTCAACAGCGACAATCATGAAAATATCCAGATCATACTCGCGACCGTAGTTGACTTCGTCCCACTTCATCGAGTTCTTCAATGAAGCCATGGCATAATCAACTTTATCGATATTATGAGGCTCAGTGAATATCTGTAACTTTACAGCGCGACCATTCATAGTTACGAATTCATCTTCAATGAACTCCAAGTNACCAGCGACAAGAGCAAAGAGGTACGCTGGCTTCATGAAAGGATCCTGCCAAGTCACCCAATGACGCCCATCCTGTTCGCCCCGGTCAATATCATTACCATTAGAAAGTAACACCGGATATTTTTCCTGGTCGGCTAACACCGTAGTGGTATATTTTGAAAGAACATCTGGTCGGTCGGCATACCAGGTGATATTTCTAAAGCCTTCAGCTTCGCACTGGGTACAGAACATATCACCGGACTTATAGAGTCCCTCCAAAGCGGTATTATCTTGTGGTTTGATTACGACCTTGGTCGTCAAACTAAAATCGTCTGGCACATCGAAGATTGTCAAGTTGTCTTCGTCAGCCCGATATTCATTAGCCGAAAGATCACGACCATCAATAGTGATCTGCTGGGTATCCAGGCCCTTACTACCATCCAAATTCAGATTGCGAACTTCTTTATCCGAACACTCAGGATTACGCCTTATTCTAAGCACAGTAATAATCGTCGTGAAATCTTCATGGATATCAACATGAAGATTAGTTTCATCAATGAGGTAGGGAGGCACCTTGTAGTCTTTTAGGTATATCGCTTTTGGTTGGCCTTCTTTCATACCACTTGCTCGCTCAGTTTCAGACGAGGATCTATTTTATCAAATCAACCCCTATAAAGGTGATAGATGCAGATCCGCGAGTCCCAACTAACAGAGTCAAAATATAGGCAATTATCGTATCTCCGCGACGTCATATGAGTAATTTGGCTGATTCATAAAACCGGTTTTCGGTTACACTCTTCAGATGCATGGCTTTCTCCGAAAAATGTCCAGCGCCATTCCCACTAATGGTTGCTCGATTGATCAACCAATCGAGTACTTTTTGCGCCTTGACAATGATGTTCATCGCATATCCGATTGGCTGGGATCTACGCTTTCGTTGAGTTTTACAGGAAGGATCGAGTGCATCGAATGTGGCAGAGNAACGAAAAAGAGTTTTAGCCAAGGCTACTGCTTTCGATGCTTCAAGCAGCTAGCGCAGTGTGACCTCTGCATGGTTTCGCCCGAACGTTGCCACTTTGAAAAAGGCACCTGCCGAGATGCCAGCTTCGCCAAAGACATATGCATGCAANCCCATATAGTCTACCTGGCAAATTCATCAGGCCTCAAGGTCGGCATTACACGACCAGGTAACNTGCCGACCCGCTGGATTGACCAAGGCGCCGTTCAGGCATTACCCATTATGACAGTCATGAGCCGACAACAGTCCGGTTTTGTTGAAGTCGCTCTAAAANAGCATGTTTCTGATAAAACTCAATGGCAGAAAATGTTGAAAGGTGAGGCTAAATGCATCAATTTGGAANAGGCCAGAGATAACTTAATGCGAACCGCGAAAACTGACCTCGACCCAGTTTTACATCGCTTTGGTGTCCAGGCAATTCAACCAATCGTCGATGCTAAGGTACAAACGCTAGTTTACCCGGTAAACGAATATCCAGAAAAAATAGTATCCCTNAACCTCGACAAGACACCNGAAGTTGTGGGTAAGTTAAATGGTATTAAGGGCCAATACCTAATCCTTGAGANAGGCGTNATCAACCTGCGTCGATTTACAGGCTACGAAATCGAGCTCAGCGTAACCGATCCTGAAGACGAAAACGATAAAACAGAGCAGCTAATCCTCCTGTAACAAACCCAGCTAAAAGTCCCCCCAAATGCGCGCCATTAGCCAGTTTGCCAAATCCCAGTGCGTCGATTGCACCAGTGAAACCGACGGCCAAATATATCAGCATAAATACATAGATCCCTTTAGCAACGCCCATGCCTCGTTCTGGGACCAGGCGAGTCCAGACCATTGAATACCCCAAAAGCCCGAAAACGACTCCTGACATACCACCAAAAAAACTGGGACCACCTATCAATAACTGCAACAAGTTCGCCGATATAGAGGCGAATACAACTAGGCAGAGCATGGCAAACGCGCCATTTATGATCTCTACGCGCCGACCGATTTCCCAGACCCAAAGCAGATTGAAGACTATATGAAGCCAGCTGAAATGGATGAACATAGGAGTCAGCAGACGCCACCATTGTTCCTCTTTTAAGGTCTGTTCCAATGGAACGAAATAGAAGTCAGCACCTACTTGTTCAATTTCCAATAACATCAGGCGAGCAAACAACGTATTGCTGTCCAGTTGGTTGGAGCTCATGCCAAGAGGCAACAATAAAATATTGATCACAATAAGAGACAGAGTAAAAGGGTAGCGCCTGAACCCAGAAGCAAAGCTGAGCAGAATGGAGTGGGAATTGGCAACTCTCTGAACCTCCAGCTCACCCGACTTATATTTTTCAAATGCCAGAAGAACAAAGGTCGCCGCCGCTTCCGAATCAACCCAGAGCACCTGATTAAGACCATCTTCCGAGAGTCTGTGTTTGACGCCTTGTGCAGAAAGGTAGCCACTGAACGACACAAGGTTTTCTCTTACAGGGATTTCGAGTACCTTAATCAATTATCTAGAAAACACGATGTAGATTATCCAGGGCAGATTTTATTCGATCCTAACCAGAAAGTACGCAATCTCAAATACACTGGATAATAGGAAGCGCCAATTTTGATCCGATTATCATGAAAAAGCTCCGAGAAAATCTAATTCAAATAAAAAGAAATGCAAACCCAGAAGCAACCCGATGAAAGGTGCCATAGTTCTCGCTGCCGGTAGCTCTCGCCGATTTGGAAGCGACAAACGCAAGGCAAAGCTGAGTAATGGCAAAATGATCCTAGAGTCAGCGCTAGAGAAAGCTCTCTACAACTTTGAGCACGTCATCCTTACGCTTCGCCATGATGATCANACACTTAAAGAGGAATTCAAATCTCGATACAAAAAATCCTCGCTAACCATCATGTTGGCACCCGACTCGGCAATGGGCATGGGCCACTCACTGGCGAACAGCTTCTCTAAAGTGAGCGGGTGGGAGGGGGCTTTTGTATGCCTTGCCGATATGCCTAATATCCGCGATCAGACCCTTAAAACGCTAATTCATGAGCTAACACCCAACCGGATTGTGCTCCCAGTACATCGCGGTCATCANGGTCATCCCGTGGGTTTCGGTCGAGATTTCTTCGATCAATTGTCCGCATTGCGAGGGGACATCGGCGCCAGAGGATTGCTGGCAGCTAGCAGCCATGCTGTGAAGNAAATTGACGTATCNGACTCAGGCGTACTGCAGGATATCGATTTGCCTGACGANATAGTCNACTCAGATCCTTAACTTAGTTTGATTTTCCAANAACCAGTTATATGTAGACGCTAGACCTTCTTCAAGACCAATTGAGGCCTCCCAGCCGAGCAAATTAATCTTCCTAACGTCCAATAACTTCCGCGGCGCACCATCCGGTTTCTCCGAATCAAATATGATTTCACCGTCAAAACCTATCACTCCTACCAGCATTTCTGCCAAATCTCGAATAGTCACATCTATACCAGTCCCGACATTTAAATGGGAACACATTGGCTCCGTCACTGCATCAAGCTTTTCTCTAGGCAATTCCAGGATGTGTGCGCATGCTGCGGCGAGGTCATCAACGTGCAAAAATTCCCTCATCGCGTTGCCTGACCCCCAGACAGNGACGCTGGCTTCACCCTTGAGCTTTGCATCATGAATTCGGCGCATAAGCGCGGGAATTACATGTGAATCAGCGATGTGAAAATTGTCACCTGGCCCAAAAAGGTTCGTCGGCATCAACGATCGAAAGTCAGTACCGTATTGGCGATTGTAAGATTCACAGAGTTTTATACCTGCAATCTTTGCAACGGCATAAGGTTCATTGGTTGGTTCCAGTTGATCTGAAAGTAAGGACTCCTCGCAAATTGGTTGCTCTGCAAACTTNGGATAGATGCACGAGCTGCCTAAAAACAATAGCTTCTCGCAGCCTGAACGCCAGGCTCCATTTATGAGGTTTGCCTCCATAATAAGGTTGTCGTATATGAATTCTGCAGGGTAGGTGTTATTGGCATAAATACCACCAACCTTTGCGGCAGCCACAATTATCGCCTCAGGACTATTTGCAGACAGGAAGGTGGCAACGGCCTGCTGGTCACGNAGGTCAAGCTCATCTTTCCCAGCAACGAGAACTGACGAACCCAGCTTCCGGCAAACGGCTGACCCTACCATGCCATTATGCCCCGCCACGAAGATTCCAGGCATACCTATTCCCTCGAAGAGCTTACGTCGAAACCGCTCTTTTTCAATAACGCCTGCTGCCGCGCCAGGTCCAGATCATAGGCCATCATTTCAGCGACCATCTCTTCAAGCGTTGTGGTCGGCTTCCAACCAAGGTCAGCATGTGCCTTTGAAGGGTCTCCCAATAAAGTTTCCACTTCAGCTGGACGATAGTAAACAGGATCAACCCTGACTATTTCGTCACCCGGTGAGAAAGCAAGATCGCCTATTACAGAATCGACGATACCGACCTCGTTTTCAAATTCACCTCGCCAGCTCAATGTCACACCGAGTTCGGAGGCTGCTGCCTCAATGAATTCCCTGACACTGAGCTGCCTACCAGTCGCAATCACATAATCCTTAGGAGCTTCTTGCTGCAGCATCCGCCACTGCATTTCCACATAATCCTTAGCATGTCCCCAGTCGCGTTTNGCGTTAAGGTTTCCAATGTAAAAATTTTTTTCCAGACCAGCACCTATAGCGGCTAGGGCCCTAGTTATCTTGCGGGTCACGAAGGTTTCCCCTCTTCTCGCAGATTCGTGGTTGAAGAGAATGCCATTANAGGCGTAAATCCCATAAGCTTNTCGGTAANTNNCATAAGCTTCTCGGTAATTAACAGTAATCCAATAAGCATAGAGCTTAGCTACCGCATAAGGTGAACGAGGATAAAAGGGAGTAGTTTCTTTTTGAGGAATTTCCTGCACTAATCCATAAAGCTCCGAGGTAGATGCCTGATAAAACTTAGTCTTGTTCTCCAAACCCAGGAAACGAATCGCTTCCAATAATCTAAGCGCCCCAAGTGCATCCACATCGGCAGTATATTCGGCCGAATCAAAGCTCACTGACACATGGCTCTGCGCTCCCAAATTATAAATCTCATCAGGCTGGCAATCGTTGATTATCCTAGTGAGGTTTGAAGAGTCAGAAAGGTCCCCATAGTGCAGAAAAAGGCGAGCTGAATCACGGTGACGGTCTTCTAATATATGCTCTATTCTTTTCGTGTTAAAGAGCGAACTCCGACGTTTGATGCCGTGCACAATGTAGCCTTTCTCGAGCAATAATTCCGCTAGATAGGAACCATCTTGGCCCGTAATGCCTGTGATCAACGCAACTTTTTCAGACAATGGCTACCTCCTGCTGACGAATTTGATAGCAATATTAACGTGTCAGCGCGAAGATGCATCCATGTTTCATCAGCATTTTGAGTCCATCCACCAGCACTTTCTTTAAAGACATTTCCTACCGAAGGGAAATAATCCTTCTTGACAATAAAAATAAAGCAGCGATCATCGACTTATCGAACTCGTCGCCCAGTCTAGCTTGCTGCGACAAATACCATAGAAACTATGCCCTGGAGGATGAACCAATAATAAACGCTCCTGCTTTTTTCGGATTACAAGCGAATCACCTGCTGCGATATTAAACTCCTGATGAGAATCGAAACTGACTGTCGCATCAACACCCGACGCATGACCAATCACAATCCTGATTTCATCATCTGCTGGCACCACCAAAGGCCTACTGCTTAGCGAGTGAGGAAACATGGGCACCAGCGCAATCGCGTTCAGACTCGGGTGCATTATCGGCCCACCAGCGGAAAGAGCATATGCCGTAGAACCTGTCGGCGAGGAAACAATAAGACCGTCGGAGTTCTGAGTGAAGACGTAGTCGTCGTTGATATAGAGTTCCATTTCAAGCATTTTTGGCATAGATGCCGAATGAACGACAACTTCATTAAGAGCGCACGGCACCTCGCTTTGTCCCTTGACCTCCCCTTCTAGGAGAAAGTGCTCTTCTGTAGTGTAATCACCAGTCAAAACAGCGCCAAGACAGATTTCAATGTCATCAGGCGAAACATCAGCAAGGAAGCCCAGCTTACCTCGGTTAATACCTAAAATAGGTACGCCAAAGGGCGCAACTGCCCGCGCAGTACTGAGAATATTGCCATCACCACCTACCGCGATAACCAGATCACAATCTCCACCAAGAAAGCTTAGATCAGCACACTGCCGGACTTCGCGTCCTAGGATTTCTGCCGTTCCGATTTCAAAAATCAACGCTACCCCTTCACCACTTAAAAATGTTTCTAAACGAAGCAGCGATTCTCTAACTTGGTCATTGGCAACGCGAGCCACCAAGCCCACCGTCTTAAAGTCTGTCATTGGCAAATTGCGCCCTTGGTCGGAGCGTCGACACTCTGAACGAAGTGTAGGTGCTCTTCAACATCTATTTCATCAATATCTTTGCATGGACGATGCACCTTTTCTCCATTTTACGCTTGTTTTTGATTCAAAACAGCGCAAACTAAAAGACACATAATGTGGAAAATACTATAAAAATGATAACCGACAAGCAAAATCAAATGGTGTCGGTCGAAGAAAACCAATTGCGAGAGGTATCCGCCACTGGATCTTTCTGGCACACCATACGTGAAGAGGTCAAACTCCGAGCAGACTTTGAGCCCATCATGTCGACCTTTTTCCATGCTACGGTGCTGAATCACGATACCCTTGAAGGTGCGCTCAGCTTTCTACTCGCCAGCAAACTTGATTCATCTGTTGTCTCCTCTATGGCCATACGAGAGATTTTTGAGGAGGCCTACCTGGAGGAAAAAGCGATTATCAGGGCCGCAGAGATCGACATAGAAGCTGTTCGCAATCGAGATCCTGCATGTAACAGTTACTCTACACCCCTGCTATTCTATAAGGGCTTTCATGCACTGCAATCTCACCGAGTTGCTCACTGGCTATGGAATCAGCAACGTCACAGCCTCGCGTTCTATCTGCAAAACCAGATGAGCGCTATATTTGGCGTCGACATCCACCCCGCTGCCAAAATCGGGTGCGGCATCATGCTTGATCACGCGACAGGTATTGTCATCGGTGAAACAGCCGTTGTCGACGACGACGTCACTATGCTGCACGGAGTTACACTTGGAGGAACAGGAAAAGAACAGGGCGATCGCCACCCAAAAATCCGACACGGTGTGCTGATAGGCGCATCTGCATCGGTCATCGGTAATATAGAGATTGGAGCAGGCGCCAAAGTAGGGGCCGGTAGCGTAGTGATGAAAGATGTACCCCCACACGTAACCGTCGCTGGCGTACCTGCGGAAGTCGTAGGACGACCAGTAGGAGCGTCACCCGCTAAAGATGTTGATCACTCATTTTAAGGCTTCTTTAGTTCGCAATGCTCAGATACTTTTTGCGAGATTACGATCGAGAGCTAACAACGAGAGGTCAAACCAAGCCTCTCTTAAACAAGCCAACGCAAAAGGCCTAAATTTAAATCTAAGCCCGAAAAACGCTTTTCGAGAGCAACCACTTCCTTCTTTGAATTAGTTGATACATCTAAGATAGTCTGAGAGTCACATGAGCGCTTAGAACAGCTCACATTTCAAGCAGGCCCAATCTGCTGTCTCCTATCTCTTTTTAAAACTGATGTAAAAGTCATGCATAGGCATAAAAAATAAGCTGAAGCGGTGAACAGGTTCAGGAAGAGGTTTAGCTAGTTTGACATCCTCTAAACGATCCAGAAGCAACTTAAAAGAACTCATCATCTCCTGTTTCGCAAGTAAAGCTCCGGGGCAAAAGTGCTTGCCACTACCAAACGCTAAATTAGCTCCAGCATTACGTCGATCTATATCGAATTGGTGAGGACATTCGAATTTTTCTTTATCTCTATTTGCCGCTCCATAGCCGACGAGCACCATGCTATCTTTAGTGATCAATGTGTCTCCCATTTTCACATCTTGCACTGCCCGCCTGGCAAGAAATTGAACTGGGCTTTCCCATCTCAAAACCTCGTCGACAAAAGGCTTTATAAGAGACTCGTCTTCTCTAAGCTTATTTTGTAACTCAGGGTGTCGAATCAATGTCCACATTCCATGATTGATGGCAGTTTGAGTAGTCTCGAAACCTCCAGTGATTAGTTGATGCATCACGTTTTGCAATTCAGCCATCGTCAACGGCTCCTCATCCTCGCCGTGCGAGTGCACCAAAGCGGACATCAGATCATCAGAGGGTTGCTTGCGACGTTTTTCAAAAATATCTGCGAGGAACAATTGGGCCTCTAATTCCATCTCTGCATTTGCTCGGACTTCATCTTCCGTTGCTACTGCGGCTCTTGCCGCTCCCAGCATCGCGTCGGCCCACTTCTTAAAGATTTCTACCTTACCCGCATCCAGGCCCAATTGTTCGGCTATGATGATACCTGGCATAGGCATAGCAAATTCATCGTTAAATTCACATTCACCTCGGTCAACAAAACGATCAATGAGTAGGTCTACCACCTGATCGATGTGGGACGTTAATTCTCGAACACGAGATATTGTAAATACTCGATCAAGAAGTTTTCTATATCGATCGTGAATTGGAGGATCTGTGCGCTGAAGAGTTGATACGTGTGGCCAACCTCCTCCATTTTCAAGGATTTCTCTGTGGATACCAGCAAACTGGCCTCCTCCTAATGATCCGACGTCTGAGGAAAATGCTTCATGATTTTTCAATACCGCTCTTAGGTCTTCATAGCGTGTCACTACAAATGCTCCGGTCTCAGGCATCTGATAAACAGGGCATTGCTCATGTAAAACCTGATAGAGGTCCCAAGGCTCACTACTTACTTTTGGGTCCAGCATGCTGAAATCTTCGGGTGATTTCATTTTTTATCCTAATTGGACTGACTTTCTAAGATAATACCTTAAGACAACTAAATCATCCTAACCTCTTTGTCGCGCGAGATAAGCGTGATCTTCAAGCAGTTGACTCTAGGGCGGAAAAGAAAAAAGCAGAGGCTTTCGGATACAAAAAAGAAACGAACTCAGAGATAGGAGACTAAAAAATGTAACGAGTCCCCCCGTTTCATTTCAATTTCTGATCTTCGCTCACTTTAGCTGAGTATTTCTTGGCCTAAATACCCGATTTGCGATCCACATGCCTGTTTTAGGGCTTTGGTAGTTACGTTCCCCGAATTCATCAGTTAGAGACTATCAGTGCGCGTAGCACTCTGATCCTGCTTGCCATAAAATTTTTTAACTGCTTTCAGAACTAGAAAGCCCGCAAATATTAGAGGTAGCCCATACCCTATCGCCAGAAAGGTTTCACCAATGGCCAGAGTGCCGATCTCCTCAGAAGCCTCCTGTTGAGCTTGCAAATAGGGTTCTGCATAGAAAATAAAGAGTAAGCTAGAGATGACAAAACCCACCAAAATCATAAATGAAGGCCAGACAAGGGTTCTGCGGATTTCCCTGCTGTCAAGCTCACCCGCGGGGGGTTGGTGTAGGGCCCTTCGGTAGTCGGCCTCACCGGTGCTGACCCGACCAAACGGCGATACGCTGACCACTGTCAGGAAGCTGGCGCAAGCACCAACTAATATCGGGTCAAAAATAACGGGCCATTCAACGATATTGTTCAACGACAAGAGGTTCATCCCTACATTGACTAAAAACCCCGATGCCATGCCCCAAAAGGCGCCGGCTTCAGTGATTCTTGAGCTCCAGATACTCATAAAAGCAACTGCACCCCAAGACGAAGCAAAGAGGGGACCCGCGAAGTAGGTGATCCAAAATATATTGCTAGGCAAAGCTAAGGCTAAAGTTATAACGATCAGACCAATCAAGAGCATGGTCAAGCGAGTGACACGTAGCTGTATTTTGTTGTTCTCTGCCAACTTAAGTATGTCATTGCTTAAGCTGAAGCCAACCAGAGACAGGAAAGTCGATGCCGATGAAAGCCCCGCTGCCAAAATACCGCATGCCAATAAAGCGCCTAGGAAAGTGGGCAACTGATTCACGGCAGCCCAGATGATGACACTTTCCGGAGGCTTTATGTTGGGATCGCTGAGATTAATGATGGCCGCGCAGAAAGTAGTGACCAAATAAAGCAACAACATAATGATCGCGGCACCACAGGCCGAGCGAATAACAACATGCTCGCTTCTTGCTATCAGATAGCGACTGGATTGCCAGGGGCTTACTGCAACGACGATACCCCATGCTACGCCTAATATTAGCGCCCACAGAATAGCCTCTCCCGGCGTATCCCACCTCGTTTCGGGCCCTAAGACACCATGCCAAGCAATTACGTCGGGTTTTGCCTCGAAGACGGCAAGGGCTTCGATACTGGCAAACCAGCCGCCGTTCAAACTTACGAGGAAAGAAAGTGCGACTACAGCCGCTGTCGTAAACAAAATGAACATAAGGGTATCCGTCAAAATGACACCTTTGGATCCCGAGTACAGCGTGAATAGCATGTAACTGATCCAGACGAGAATTATCGCAATGGGCTCTGAGAGATCAGTCACCTGCGTTATGATCAGTGCGACGCCCCAAGTGACGGCAAGCAGGTAACCACTGAGGCCGACAACGATCGATAGGCCTGCTAATGTTTGAATTCGCTGACTCTGAAAGCGTGCGCCAAAAAAAGCAGGGACCGTCAGTTCTTGGCTACGACGCAGGTAACGACCAAAAAAAAGGGCACCAACGACATAGCCCATACAATTAACAGCGGTCATGATAATTATCAGAGGGCCATGTCCCCGATAGGACATACCTGCCTCACCGATAAATCCATTGGTGCTCATAAAGCTAGCGATCAAAGTGCCCAGTATTAAAAGCGTTGGTGCGTTGCGGCCAGCGACGAAATAGTCATCGAGATTTCGCACTTTGCGCCCCGCATACCAACCGGCACCCAAATAAATCATGACACTGAGCACCATCGTCAGGCTGAAGCTACCCATCAGAAAAGCAACGCAACTAAATTACCGCTGCGGAGTTCACCGACCATTAACAATGGCCTCCTCTATCACGGCTTCAATGTCCGCTACTGAAACAGGGCGGGCATTGGTGGCCGCCGCGGCGTCGCGGTGGACCTTTCTCGCAAGTTCTGGTGCGGCAGAGAGGGGAACGCCAAGGTCAGCGAGCGTGCGAGGTATTTCGAGCTCATCGAGCAGCGCACACAAAGCCAGGTAAAAATCTTCGTAGCCATCACCCTCTAGCCCAAGAGCTGCTGTCATGGGAGCTAATTTTTCCGTGAGCATGGGAGCATTGAATCGGGTAACCGCAGGTAAAACGACTGCATTAGTTAGACCGTGATGGGTGTCATAATCGGCACCGACCATGTGACTGATAGCATGGACAAGCCCCAAACCCTTCAGAAAGGCAATACCTCCAAGACAGGCACCCACTTGCATGCCACCACGAGCCTCAAGGTTATTTGGATCAGCTACGGCAATTCGGAGCCAGCGGCTAATAAGTTTGATCGCTTCTAGTGCCGTACCATCACATTGGGGGTGAAAGCCAGGCACGCAGTAGGCCTCCATCGCGTGGACGAGTGCATCAATGCCAGTCCATGCCGTCAGGTGTGCGGGAAGAGCGAGTGTCAGCTCGGGGTCAAGTAACGCAAGCGATGGCTTGAGGGCTGGGTGCCAGACACACAGCTTCATCCCTCGCTGAGTGTCAGTGATCATTGCCGTGCTCTCCGTCTCTGCCCCGGTGCCCGACGTAGTAGGTACGCAGATCAAAGGAGGGAAGGTATCACTTGCACCGACTTCCGCTAAAGGCGCATCGTAGTTGAAATACCAAAGGTCGATATCGTTATTAACCGTTAGGCAGGTCGCCTTGCCACCGTCCATACCGCTACCGCCGCCTATTGCGATAACACCATCATGGTTACCCTTAAGATAAATGCCCTTGGCACTCCTAATCTCGTGATCTCTCGGGTTCGGCGAAATATCGGAAAATACCTGTGACCCTACTCCTTGATGCTCCAGTGAGGCCTGGGTTCGTAAAATAAAGGGAAGCTCTCTGGAATCGTTGTCGGTAACGATTAAGGGATTTTTCATATCGAGAGCAACGCAGCGCTTGCCAATTTCTGCCAAGCGCCCCGGACCGTATGCTATAGGAACAGGGTGGCTCCAATCGTGGTTTGATAGCAAGTAACTCATAGCTAAAGCGACCTTAATTTATGGCTGTGGCATAGTCA
Source organism: Gammaproteobacteria bacterium (assembly GCA_002694945.1). GTDB lineage: Bacteria > Pseudomonadota > Gammaproteobacteria > Pseudomonadales > Azotimanducaceae > UBA9659. The sequence goes on along the minus strand of NZNP01000110.1, from coordinate 381 downwards.
CCGGTCGCCACGAACTTTATATTATTTTTATTATACCTTCTTGTCGTTTCACTTTTGTGACAGCAATTTCCTATTTGAGAGATGAGTTTTGATCTCTCACAACATTTGACACTTTATCGCGATTCAGGGTGGAAAAATGTGATGGGTACAAAACCGTCACAAGCCTTCACAAAACCGAACTAAAATTGACCCTTACTAGTGATTACGGTCACTATTCCGTGACCATAACTAGAAGAGAGTGAAAATGAGCGAATTCGAAATTTGGTCAATTCTGACAAGTTTTATGATTAGTAATGCGATTTATACTGCGGCCGTATTTTTTATGGTCTGGGTAGCTTTTAGGGCGGCAAATCAGGTTGCAGCGGAGGGAGGAAACTTAGT
>NZNP01000109.1 GCA_002694945.1 Gammaproteobacteria bacterium | reverse complement strand
GCTTAGGGTGTGCTGGTGTCGATCAATTAAAACCTTTTGATCTAGCTGATTTTGATTTTCATGGGCGCAAAGTGATGATCTCTAGAACTGGTTTTACTGGNGATCTAGGTTANGAGCTNTGGATTAACCCCGATCATGCGGAAATGCTCTGGGATCANTTATTTATCGCAGGNGAGGATTTNAATATCGAAGCCATGGGNTCATCGGCCCTGTCTATTGCGCGCATCGAAGCCGGTTTTATTCAGGCTGGNGTGGATTTCGTGCCAGCTGAGCAAGGCGTGCGTCTNGGCAGAACGCGNTCACCNTATGAGCTCGGGCTGGGNTGGCTCGTCCATCTTAATAAAGATCANTTCAATGGTAGGCAAGCCCTTCTGGATGAGAAAACCAAGGGGTTATCGCGCTACCGTTTTGTCAAGCTTGATGTTGCTGGCCAGAAGCCAGCAGAGAGCTCATTCATCTTTAACGACAAAGGCGACACTTTAGGTACGGTGACTTCGGCTGCCTGGGTCCCCACGGCAAAGCGCAATGTCGCTTTTGCGTCTCTCGAAATGCCCTGGGGACTTCCAGGTGATGATCTTAAAGCAGAAATTTACTACCTCAGAGAACTTCAATGGACGCGCGTGATGGAGGCTTGCAGTGTTATCGAGGGGCCGATTTTCGACCCCAAACGGCGACGCGCAACACCTGCCTATGATTTTTGATTCGGTGAGCGTTTGGTAGTCGCGTTATAACCGAGACTTTATGATTCTTTGATCTTTAGGTAGAGGCTTGTGGACACGAAGAATTTCAACAATCTGGAAACCATTGAACTGTCATCACCGGCATCTTTCTATCTCGACAGTGATAGATTTGATCAGGAGCTACAGTGTGTATGGTTTAGAAATTGGATATTTGCGGCTCATATCTCAGATTTACCCGAAATTGGTGATTTTCTTGTCAGTCGAATTGGCGATCAGGAAATTATCATCGTTCGCACCGAAAGTGGCATTCGAGGTTATTTCAATACATGCCGCCATCGCGGTTCCGCTCTATGTGCGGAAAGCGTCGGCCATTTTCATTCAGGCTCCATTCGATGTCCTTATCACCATTGGACATATTCACTGGAAGGTGAACTTGTTCAAATACCGAGGCTTGACGAGACAGTATCTTTTTCCTCCTCAAGTTACCCGCTATATTCTGTTGCCACCCAGGTTTGGGAAGGTTGTATATTTTTCAATCTTGCTGTTGAACCCTTAGAGTCTCTACCAGCGGGTGTGCAACCAACCGCCAGTATTTTGAGGAACTGGAATGTAGCCTCGCTAAGTGTAGCCCACCGTTTTGAAACGACTCTGGATTGTAACTGGAAGATCATTTGGGAGAATTTTTTAGAGTGTTATCACTGTCCAGGGGTGCACCGCGAACTTTCTAGTCTCGTACCAATCTATCAGCGAACGTTTATGGAGCCGAAAGATGAGCGAGATTGGGATAAGCGAGATGACCGCTCGGATCCTAGATTTTCAGGTGGAATGAGCGAAGGAAATTTCTCCTGGACAATTGACGGTCAACTTCATGGTGAGCGCTTTCCTGATCTAACAGAAGAAGAATTCGATGCCGGCTACGTCTATGCGCAGCATCTGCCTTCGATGTTTATCGTTGGTCACCCTGACTATGTCCGGCTTGTCTGGTTTCGTCCTCTTAGTCCGACGAAGACAGTCTTCAGCTGTTACTGGTTGCTTTCTCAGGCCTCACTGGAAAAAGCTGACTTAGATCTGGCGAGCATTGTAGATTTTGGTTTAAAAGTGATTGAAGAAGACGCACGGGTTTGCGAATTGAACCAGCGTGGTCTCTCGTCTTTACCGCATCTCCAAGGTCTGCTTGTACCACAGGAATACGATGTTCTGAACTTTCAGAAGTGGGTTGAGAGCCAGGTTCAAGTTGGCGCTGTTAATGTCAATCGGAATAGCCGTTGATGGCTTTGTTTTTGGATAGAGAAGGTGCTGTATTCCACAGTATAGCGCTGTTTTATGGGGTTGTAGGCTATATCCTAGGCCTTAGTTGGGTTCTTATCGACTCGTCATGGGTAAATGCTGTTGGGCTGATACTTCTCGGTCACGCAATGGTCGTTACCGCGTACATGGTCCATGAGTGCAGTCACAACACCGTATTTAGACGTAATAGCCATAATGCTTTTCTTGGCAGCGCACTACTTTGGATAGTTGGCTCAAATTACGGTAGCTACGAGGATATTCGCTATAAACACTTTCGACATCACGTCGATAATGATGATGTGGTCTGGTTTGACTACGAAACATTTTTTTCNAAGCATCCAAGAGTGCTGCAGNTTACGAAGGCTTTGGAATGGTGCTATGTCCCTGCNCATTGCATGATTATGCATTTAGTTACTATGATCAGCGGTTTTCTAATTCCGGAACGACGAAATCAGCGGGTCAGAAATCTGACTGTCCTGTTTNTACGCGGAGGGTTGTTTGCGGCTTTGTGTTGGTTCAGCCNGAAAGCGGGTTGCCTATATGTTTTAGCTTATCTCATGATGATCACGGTACTACGTTTCATGGATTCTCTGGAGCATGATTACCCCTATCGACTCAATCTCTATACCAACGAGCAGTCTCCAAATAAGGGCGATCTCGTCTGGGAGCAAGAACATACGTTCTCACCTTTAATATCGTGCAGATACTCTTGGATAAACTGGTTGGTGCTCAATTTTGGTTATCACAATGCGCACCACGCGAAACCAACGACAGCTTGGTTTCGTTTGCCGGCGCTGCATCGCGAGCTTTATGGCAGTGGTCCTGAGCCGGTAATACCCTTTAGAAGCCAGTTAAGGATCTTTCATAAATATCGGGTTAATCGAATCATGCATGATGATTCTGCTTCAAGTAACAGGCTTGTCGAAGGGGCTGACTTTCTTCGTGCGGCACAGAGGGGCGAAGTTGATGGAGGCAATGCTGCTTCTTTTTTGACTTCTGTTTAGAGAAAAACGAAGTTCAGATTCTGCTCTTCTAGGGCGCGGCGCCCTGCTCAGATACGATCGAGTATTGAGTAATATAACATCCCAGCAACCAGCCCGGGCCAACGGAGCCACCGCCCCCCCGGAAAGGGATGGTGATTTAATGATGCGAAGAGATCGAACTTCTCAGCGTGACCCATGATCGCGTCAGCAGCCATCTTGCCGCCCATCGTTGCCATATGAATTCCGTGGCCGGAGTAGCCTTGAGCCCAGTAGACATTATGTGCCTTGCGTCCGAAGTGCGGCATCCGCCTCATGGTGATCGCGAGCGTGCCGCCCCAGCCAAAATCGATCCCGATGTCTGAAAGATTGGGATAGACTTCTAGCATATAACGTTGAACAAATTTCTTGATGTCTTGTGGGAATTTCGTCGAGTAGTTTTCTCCACCTCCGAAGATCAGGCGGTGATCCGGAGAATTGTGCCAATAATTAACAACAAATCGGGTGTCGACTATAGCGAGATTGTCTCGGTTAATATTCCTCGCTCTGGTTTCGCCCAGTGGTTCCGTAGCCAGGATAAAGTTGTTAATGGGCATCTGATATCTTTCTGCTTCTCTATCCAGTCTGCCAAGGTAGCCATTGCAGCCAATTAGCAGGAAATCAGACTCTACCTGACCGGCTGAGGTCTTAATTAATACTTTATCGCGAATAGGGTTGTAGCTAAGTGCGCGGGAGTTTTCGAAAATTTTTACGCCTAATTCTTCCGTGGCCTTGCCTAAGCCTAGTGCGAGATTTAGTGGGTGGATATGACCGGCAAGGTAATCGACGTAGCCGCCGTGATATGTATCCACGCCCATCATGTCATGGACCTCTTCAGCGGTGACCGGTCGATAAGCGTCGCAGTTGTAGAATCTAGCAAGATGCTCGCAGTGATCCCACATGGGCTTTACATGGCTTTTCTTATGAGCCACTGCCATATGTCCATCGGTAAGATCACACTGGATGTCATATTTATTGACTAAGTCCCTTACCAGTTGGTTCGCGTCACAGGCGATCTGCCACATGCGTTTTGCATCATCCTTACCCAGCCAGGCTTCTAGTTCCTCCTGGTCTTTCCGCTGACCCATGCCGAGCACACCACCATTTCGTCCTGAAGCGCCCGATCCAATGCGATGAGCTTCTAGGACAACCACGCTGTAGCCACGTTGTGCTAGGTGAATAGCGGCAGATAAACCGGTATAGCCGGCGCCGATAACGCAAACGTCGGCGGTAATTTTTTCACGCAGCTTTTCATGATGTTTAAGTCCCCTTGCGGTGGCGTAGTACCAAGACTCGTCGTAGCCGATGGAGGGGTTACCTCCTGCGCGTTTATTCATGCCTATACACCTGTATTCCGTCAATCATGGTTCTCTCTACGACTACCTGGCTGATGTGTTGTGGTGGAATTTCGAAAAGATCATCGGATAGAACGATTATGTCTGCGCGCTTGCCAGGAGTGAGGCTGCCTGTGAGATTCTCCTGATGCATGGACCAGGCGGCGTTAATCGTATAAGCGCGCAGCATCGTTTCAAGGTTAACTCTTTCCCTATGATTTAAGACGTCGAGCTGCGAAAGTGAAACGTTGTCCAGCTTATCGTTCGCCTTCCAATCCTGTCTTAGCAAGGCAACCTCTATAGCATCTAATGGATTAAGGGAACTCACGTTCCAATCACTGCCGCCGACGATAGTACCACCGGATCTGACGATGCTCGCAATTGGGTACATCCGGTTTACTCGGTCGACGCCCACGACGGGTAGATTAAGATTAATAATCTATTCGTCGGGCAACGCCCAAAGAGCCTGAAAGTTAGCGACAATTCCAAGTTCCCCAAAACGCTTATAGTCGTCCGGATGTATCAACTGCAGATGGGATACGTGATGCCGCAAATCTTTGCCGCCGCTAATACTCTGGGCATTTTCGACGGCGTCTAATATTGCGCGGACACCACCGTCGCCTATGGCGTGGGTATAGACTTGTAAGTCTGAGTTGATCAGGTCTGCTACTATTTTATTCAGCTGACTTTGATCATAGGTAATTTCTCCTCGATATCCNTTTTTATGGAGATAGGGTGAAAGGAGCGCNGCTGTCTCTCCCTCAAGTACACCGTCAATAAACAATTTTACGGCTGCCAGGTTAAATCTCTCGCTTTTTAGCTTTACTCGATCAGCNAGTAAAGACTCATAGGTATCTGTTGAATCTNTTACGAACAGATCGCCATAACCATAGGCCAGTGCGGCACGGACTCTCAGGGAAAGCTGGCCATTAGCCTCAACAGTCCGGTATGCAGCGATGTCTTTTGAACCAACCCAAGCATCGAAGATGCTGGTAATTCCGAAGCTGTTAATTTCCTTGATCGCTGCAAGGAGAAGAGTAATCCGTTGATTCTCGTTTGTTTTCGGCAATTTTGTTTCCAAAAGCTCTATGGCTGATTCGCGCAACGTGCCGCTTGGGTTGCCGGAGTAATCTCGTTCTATAAGACCGGCGGGCGGGTCAATCGTATCTTTGTCGATTTTGGCCAGAGCAAGTCCAATAGAATTGACTGAGATTGCGTGTCCGTCCGAGGCTCNTACCAGCAGAGGNTTCGTGTCGCTAATCTGGTCCAGCCAGGGTAGTGTCGGACCAGACGGCGGGAAAAANCCTAGGTTTAGGCCCTCAGCGATTATCCAAGTATTATTACTGCTCGCGACACAACTCCTCAGAATCAGCGTTAGTGCTTGCAGGTCGGGGGCTATCGAGAGATCGCACCCTAAGAGACTTCGACCGCCAAGTATTGGATGTATATGGGCATCATGAAATCCTGGTAGGACCATTTTNCCCTGNGCATCGATTATTTNAGTCTCTGGTCTTCGAAGGGCCATCGCTTGTTTTTCAGAGCCAACAAAGACAATGCTGTTACCCTGAACGGCGACTGCTTCAGCGCTTGAGTAATTTTCATCCGCTGTGAAGATGTTTCCGCCTGAGATTATGATATCCGCTGCCTCCGAAGGCTCAAGGAAAACATTTAGAAACCCGAGAAAACACAGTGTTTTCGTTGTGTTTGAGATTCTTGATCTATTTGGAAAGCTTGTCATGGAATAGATCCCCTTGACTTTNTAACTGTTTACGGNCTCTTGCCGCATGATGCCTCTGCTTTTTTGTCCTTTCGGTAATTGATTGTTTGCATATGAGGTCAATGGAATCTATCAATTCCCTGAAAGTAAGCCGAGCTAGGCGATGTCAGATAGTTCGTCTTGTTTAAAGAATATTCCTATTGATTTGCTATGGGTTTAAGATAACTAAACAACAGTTTAGTATATTAAATACTTATTTAATTGCTCTGTTGAGCCTCTAGTTGCATATAGATAGAGTTTTAGTCGGAAGTGTAACTGAGCCGCTTAGTTAAATTCTAATGTCCAGCGAATGCAGAGTAGGCTGCCGATTTCGAGGTTGCGTATAGAAAACTTTTTTGCGGTTTGGTTCAAACTTCTAGGTGAATATCAGGATGACTGTGAGAAAAAAGATAAAAAAGTGTGACTCTTGGCAAACAGCAGTGAGAGTCGATAGGTTGAAAATCTTTTATGTCCCAAATTAGTCGCCAGGAACAGTCGTCGAATCAAGCAGACGCGCGTCGTCTTCTGCTTATTGAGGCTACTATTAATGCCATCTCGACTCATGGGCTGTCGAATATCACATTAGCAAAAATCGCAGGTTTAGTGGGTTTGACAGCCGCGACGGTCAACTTTTATTTTGATTCTAAGCAGAGTTTACTACTCGCTACCCTGCGGCATGTCGCCGAGGAATTTGAATCAGCGGTCGCAAGTGTGATCGTATCCGCTCAGGAGCCTTCAGAGAGGCTCAGTGCGTTGGTTGAGGCGTCGCTCTCAGAAGACTTAATGAGCTTCGACAAGGTGGCTGTCTGGTATGCGTTCATGTCTGAGGCCTCGAGTCGAGCGGATTATCAGGCGATCTGTGGCGAGAGGGATCGGCTTTACGCTGACCTAATCGAGAAAGAATGCATCCGACTAGTAGATGAAAGCGGCCGAGTAAGTGNTATCAACGCTACGGCGATCAGCCGAGCGATCTGCGGTCTGATCGACGATGTTTGGCAGGACCTCCTGTTTGATGGTGACTCTTTTGACCGCGAAGCCCAGCGGGATCAATGCTATGCATTTCTTGCAAGTATATTTCCTTCGTCGTTCACCATGCCGGAAAGCACCTTTGATCATGATTTGGAGCAATCAGATCAGTTCAGTTACACGTTGCCTGGTTGGATCTATCAGAGTGATCTCTTTTTTGACCTGGAGCAGGATAAGCTATTTCTTTCTGCCTGGCAGCTTGTCTGTCATGAAAGCGATCTGAAAGGTCCGGGCAGTTACATGACCTATCAGCTGCTCCAGCAGCGGGCATTTGTGATTCGTTCTAGTGGAGGTGACCTCAGGGCTTTTCACAACGTGTGCCGACACAGAGCGCACCTCCTGGTTAAGGGCGATATGGGGCAAACGCCAAACCAAAGGATTATCTGCCCTTATCACGGCTGGACCTACGATCTTTCTGGGAAGCGCGTCGCTATGGGACATCCATCTTCATTTCCGGATCATGACGCGTCTCAGTTTTCTCTCCGTGAGATCGATTGTGAGGTTTACAGAGGTTTTGTCTTTATTCGCTTCAAGTCTCAAGGCGCTAGCGTCGCCGAGAGAATGAGCCCTGTTGATGCTGAATTTAGCCAATATGAGCCTGAAAACTTATCCCATGATGAAAGCGCGGACTGGATTAAAGGTGTTTGGACTGAAACAGTTGCTATCGACTGGAAGAATGGTGTGGAAAATTTCCTTGAAGATTATCATTTCTTCATGGGACACCCCCAGCTGGCTGGTTTGATGCGAGACGAATATGAGCGTGAAGCCTTTGACACGGATATGTCACGTTTGAGTCATCAGCTCCGAGATGATCCTGGAGCAGGGTGGAGCGCGAGAGCTTATAGCCACTTGTTGCCCGAGCAGAAACATTTACCTGAATCGATGCGACGTCGTTGGACTTATTACGCGCTCTATCCAAACACTTTTTTTGACATCTATCCGGAGTACATGGATTTCTTTCAGATNATTCCTATAGCGCCAGGCAGGTCATTGCTNCGCGGTCGTTCCTACTCTCTCCAAGCAAATCAAGAATCTCGTCTTCTGAATGCGGTCAAGTATCTTAATACGCGTATCAATCATCGTGTTCAGCGGGAAGACAATGAACTGACGGCGTCAGTCCAACAAGGGCTTGCCTCTGGAAGCTTCGAGAGGGGAATTCTCTCAGATAAAGAGGTTCTACTGAAACACTTTGGCGACTATATCCGTCGCAACGTGCCAGAAGCTAACAGTCTAAGTCCACCAACAAGAGCNCCCNTAGTTAGGTCGGAAAAGGAAAATCAATGAATCTTAGTTTGCCCGCTTGGGTTTACAGTAACGCTGAATTTTTTTCTTTGGAGAAGGAGTACATCTTTCGCAATACGCCCCAACTGGTTTGTCATGAAAGTGATATTCCAGAACCCGGTGACTATGAGACATTTACATTCCTTAACCGCGATATCTTTGTTATTAGGACGATTACTGGCGAGATTCGTGCGTTCTTCAATGTCTGCCGTCATCGTGCTCATCGATTGCTGAGGGAAGATCGTGGCAACTGTGGTAATCGTATTGTTTGTCCTTACCATGCTTGGTCTTATTCGAATTCGGGCAAGTTGGCACATGTGCCTTACTTAGAGGAGTACGATGGGATGTCGCTGGCTGATTACGGCTTGATAGATGTCCCCTTTGAAATTTTTCAGGGTTTCATTTTTATTTGCTTGGAATCCGATCATCGAAGTATTGCCGAGTGGTTATCCCCTATTGCGAGTGAGCTCGATCTATATCGTTTGCCGGACGTCATNTCGATTGCTGAACGAACACGTCACCCAGTTAGGGCAAATTGGAAAAACGGGGCAGACAATTTCATTGACGCGTTGCATGTTCGCGTTGCACACCCTGGGCTTAATGGACTTTTAAATAAGACTTACGGTATCACCGCGGCCTCTAATGATGTCTTTCGCCTCGAAGGTCAGGTCAAGGATATCCTAGGTAAATCTGAGTTGGCGCAACGATATTATGAGTGTTTGCCTGACGTGCCGCACTTGCCTGATAGTCATCAGAAAAGCTGGTTGTACTTTCTTGTCTGGCCTAATTTGATGTTCAATCTCTATCCGGACCAGGTCGAGTTCATGCAGTTTTTACCAGTTGATGAGCACAATTCGTTAATTCGCTATGGCACATACGCTTTGCCCGATGACCGGCCTGCTATGCAGGAAGCCCGGCAGTTGAACATTGCACTAAATATTGAAGTAGGTGATGAAGATATGTCGCTGATTAGTAGTGTTCAGCGCGGCATGGAAAACGAGTGCTTTACGCAGGGCCCCTTGGGGCGCAATGAAATTGGCTTGCTTGGCTTTGCGAGGAGATTACGTCAGGTGTTACCGGTAAGTACTAAGGCAGAACCGCCAGCAGAGGGTGAAATATCATCGCTTAACTTAGCTATGCTGGCTTCGAAAGATGCCTGAGTGAATTTGATCGTTATAAAGTGTTTAACTTTCGCTGGTTAAATTCGTAATTTCTTCCCTCTAAACAATCGGCTTTGATTTGACCGGCGTCAGTTCCATTGCGACCCAACGTCTTCCACGCGCTATTCTACGCGGTCATTATGTTAGCAGTCGTTTTCAGCGCCACTATGTTATCTTCGAATTTTAGCCGCTTCTTTGGGTGGTGGGTTCTTTATCTTGGTCTAGTTTATAGATCAATCTCGGCATGAGGGTTAGGATGAGTCAGCATAGGAGGCCGATTATGGCGATTCCCAATGAATTTACTGAGGCGGCAGTTGCTGCTGGCTCAGAGAAAATTGAAACTCCTTACCGAGATTTTGTAACTTCTGCAGAACCATATCGTTCGTTGCTGGAGAAAAATCCTTGGCTTGTACCTCCGAAATCTGGCGAGTCCTTGATCTGGAATGAAGGACGTTATTACGACACGACAATCGGTCGGAAACACCATTATTGGCGCGATCAGGATCTGCCGGCTCCAACGAAAAACATTCATCAGCTTCGCGCTGATTTTAATCTTTGGGGTTATTGTCTAATTGAAGAAGCGACGTCAGTGGAACAGACTAAGGTGCTTTACGATAGAGTCAGCGAGCAGGCCGCGGCCGAGAGAGAGTTGGGTATCGCGTATCTGGGCGAGGCACAACAGCATGTCTGGGCACTGGTCAATAAGGGAGACGCTTTTGTCAGATGCATGACTCATGAAACTTCCGCCGTGCAGGCGGGACGGCTGATCGAGCANTTACTTGACGAATCGTTAGGTCCCGATTGGAATCATCTTAGTTTCATTGCCAATGTATCCTATCCGGGTTGTCATCCTCAGGGTCTTCACCAAGACCAAGGGCTGGCGGCTCCTTATCTCATGCTAGAGGCGCCTTTTCTAGTTAATACTATTTATATCCTCCAAGATGTCGATGAGCACAATGGCGGTACTCTGATAATTCCCGGTTCCCACCGCCTTTACAGCGATAACNACGGTTGCTTTGGCGAGGTACCGCCTGCGATTAATCTCGAAGCACCAGCGGGTACAGTCATGTTGATGGATGGNAGAGTTTTGCATGGTGGAGCTGTCAATCGCTCAGATGACATGCGTTACATCATCACAAACTCCGTTGTTCGACCTTTCATACGGCAACAGGAGTCGTTTCATCTGACAATTCGACCAGAGATTTTAAAGAAAGCGAGTGAAAAGTTTCTTTGGCGTTGCGGATTTCAGGCTACGGCGACTCGCAGTATGGTTGAAGGTTATGGCTATTNTGGTAACGGTAAGCTGGGAGATGCGAACGGGTCTCTCGTCGAGGNTCGTATAGCCATGGATGAAGGCAACTATCATCGGGTAGGGGAGTTGAGTCTGGCTGAGCTCGATGAAGTAGCAGCGAAACTAACGTTAGCGCGATTGCAGNCCAGCCATGAACCTTCACGCAACTATGCTAAGTCAATAATTGAGAAAATGTCCGAGAGATAGATGGGGAAGNTTGTTTNTATCTCCGTCTTGACTTTGTCNTAGANTGANAATGTGCTNAGAAATNNTCCTTCAATCAATAATCAANAGTGTCGCTNTATCCAGATCATCNAAGACNGTTTGAGTAAGCTTGACGCTCTCCAATCGCTTGTGGTGTATTTAGTTAAATCAAATAAAAGAGTCTTCTGTGGGTTTTGATAAAAACTTCACGACGCGACGCGACCTGTTAAAAGCGACGTCTGGTTTAATTTTAGGGTTAGAAGCAGGTCAATCGATTACTGCAGATGTTCGGCGTGAAACTAATAAAAGTAGAGCTGATTACATGAACGAAACCTCACTCCATTATCAAACGTTATCCTATGTTTCGGACAGNATTGCGTCAGGTGATCTGAATGCCGTTGATGTTACTGAGTTAATGCTAGAGAGAATCAAAGCGGTTGAACCAAAGTTGCACAGCTACTATGCGGTGAATGTTGATATGGCGTTGGAAGCAGCCTTGGCAGCCGATGGGGCGCGTGACTCAGGGGGAGCCCTTGGTGCTCTTCATGGAGTGCCGATTGCTGTTAAAGACCTTTGTCATAAGCGGGGCACTCAAACGACCGCAGGTCATAGTTTCCGCAAACAAATTATTTCGGATTATGACGCGACAGTTGTCGCAAGGCTGGAAGCTGCGGGTGCTGTAATTTTAGGCAAGCTTGCTACGACCGAGGGAGCGATGGTCGGATACGAGCGAGAATTTGCAGTACCTCGAAATCCTTGGGGTGATCTCGATCGGTGGCCAGGTGTTTCCTCAGGTGGATCAGGTGTGGCGACTGCAGCAGGATTGTGTTTTGGCTCCTTGGGTACAGATACAGGAGGTTCGATCCGGTTTCCCTCAGCGGTGAATGGTGTTGTTGGTCTTAAACCGACCTGGGGCCGTGTTAGTCGTTATGGTGTTTTGGATCTCGCTCCAACATTGGATCATATCGGTCCAATGACACGCAGCGTTGAAGATGCGGCAAGAATGCTCTCAGTCATTGCTGGTCATGACTCTAAGGACCCGACATCGCTTTTTGCGGAAGTGCCTGATTATAGTCAGTTCATAGGGAGGGATGTGTCCGGTTTACGAATTGGCTGGGATGAGGGTTTCGTCAAAGCAGATATCGAACCGTATGTGTTCTCTGCAGTNCTTGCAGCGGTTGAAAAATTGGCCGAACTGGGTGCCGAAATCGTCGAAGTAGATATTCCTGAGAGATCTGAAGAGGAGGCCAATGCATGGACTATCCTCGCTTCAGCTGAGGCGGCAGCTGTTCACTCAACGACTTTTCCTTCCNGAGCATCCGAATACGGAGAGTATTTTCGTTTCTTTCTCGAAAGCGGCCGCCAAGTTACCGGTGTAGAACTGGCGAAGGCGATTTTTGATCGACGCAATGCCTCGGGTAGAGTCGCGCCGGTCTTCGATCAGATCGATTTGCTTGCATTACCTACACTAGCAACTGAATCTTTCCAATACGATGCAGAAGACGCATACGGTGGCTACAATCAGAAAAACAATACACTAGCTGGTGTGTCGATAGAGTGGCTAGGTAGAAGTCAACGTTTCATTAATCAGTGGGACTATAACGGCTATCCCACATTGTCTCAGCCATGTGGTCTCTCTCCAGATGGCATGCCGCTTAGCCTTCAACTAATCGGTAAGCCGCTTTCTGAAAGTTTGCTGTTACAGGTCGGTTATGCTTTCCAAGAATCTACCAATTATCACCGACTACATCCTGAAGTCTAAAATTTTCTAAACTTCTAGTTATAATGATACTTGCGCCAGTATAGATGTGTTTTAACGGACTGTTTAGACGGTATTATTGGGAAAGAAAAAGGCTGTCTTTAGTCCTCTTGTTCATCTAGGTCTCGCTCATAGCATTCCCGCTGGGCACGGCGAATGGCTACAGAGCCTTCGCCTGTATAGATGTCGGTATTGTTGAGAGGTAAACCGCTGGCTCTTGTATGGAATTCGCAGGTGACCTGTGGCAGGTCGTTAGCCGTCCTGATCATCTTGCCGTTGCGGAAGAGGGGATCTTCGATTGTCATGCAACCGATTAGGAACGGTGGCAGAATTAAGCTCAATATGATGTGCCTGATAATACCGTGACTTTCGAAGCTATAGTTATCTAAAAGCGTAAATCTTGGTAGTCGCATCAAGTAAG
>NZNP01000108.1 GCA_002694945.1 Gammaproteobacteria bacterium | reverse complement strand
GATGGTCCTGTCGACGATGGCGTGGCTGTCGTGCTCGGACTCCTCATAGTAGCACACCACCTTGCTCTGCTGCAGAGCTCCTTCGAAGAAGGCGTGAAGGGTCTTGCCTTGGAGCGGGCCCGCGAAGTAGGCCTCGAACTTGGACCTCGCGGAGGACTTGCTGATGTCATCGCGCGGGGCGATGACGTCGAACAGCATGCGCAGCGCTTCTACGCCATAGTTAGGCAGAGCAACGTTGATGTCGCCGAGGAGGCCCGGCATGTACTTCTCAGTCGCCAACGTGCACTGAATGTAAATCGCCCGTTGGATCTTGCTGAAGCTAAACACGTCGGACGGCAGGGTAGTCACCTTGCCGGCTGCGACTGGGGTGGCAGGAGCCGGACCCGCTTCTTCGTCATCACCGACACGCCTTGGCGGCGTGACTGGGAGTATCGATGAGCGCCTGTCGATGTACTCCTCGGTCGTGATGTTGGCGAGCTCAGCAGCGGCAAGTTGATCGAGGCGTTTGGCATTCTGCTTGGCCCGGTCACATTCCGCGCGATGGGCGTCGTTACGGTACCAGCCGAACGCTTCTTGGAGCGCCCATGGAGCCTTGAGGGTGACTGTGAGGTACGCCTTCATCTTGGGCAGGAATGTAGCGATGAGATCGTCTACGTCTGAGATATCTGTCAGCGCCTTCTGCATAGCGTCTGTGTCCTTGACCATCGTGTACAGGGCTCACAACCTGACGCGTACAGCGTCGGAAGTGGCAGCGATGGGGGACTCCAGAGCGCGTGGCAGGCTCGCTTGGAGGGTTGGTGAAGTTTATTACAGAGAACGCTACTCAATAAATTCATGATTGAAAACGCGTAAGCAGTCGCAAGTATCAGATAAAATATTATTTGTACTAACTAAGAGATCGCCTTGAATGATAAGCGACACGCTTTACGTGCTCAAGGTGTAAACAAGGTGTAAAGGTGTCAAATATATATTCTAGGAAAATTCTAGGATAAGATGATATACTAAGTACTAAGTTATAAATACCTAGGTTTGAAATTCGGATAAAAAGCTATGTGCGCGTCACCCCCCCTCGAATGAAAACCAATTATTCAACAAGATGTTGAATAGGAGCTAGAGGGACAGGTGCAGATTGTTGGCCGAAAACCCGACGAGCATGGCGTTCATGAGTAGGACGATGCGTTTGCTTGGTCAGGAAATCAGCAACCATATCAGGAGTAGGCACGAAGAGAGGTTTGACGTCGCCTCGCTCGGTATGCTGACGACAGAAGTGATACTTCATATCGATGTGACGAGTAGCAGGCTTATTGGCGGGATGAAGGGACATCGTTAGCGCTCCCTTATTGTCACAGAAGAGACGCGTAGGATCTGGAAGACCAAAACCCAGATCTTTCAAAAGCATGCGGATATTCAGAACCTCCTTCACACCTTCGGTCTGAGCGCAATATTCAGCTTCTTGAGTGGAGAGACAGACCGTAGGACTGAGTTTGACACGCCAGCTGATCCCAGCACCGTCAAGGAACATAATGTGTCCACCGGTGGACTTACGGTGGTCGAGGTCAGCACTCCAGTCGCTATCGGTGTATCCATATGGCGTCGAAGCTAGGCCGAGAGGATCCTCGGTACCATAGACTAAGCGGTAGTCGCGAGTGCCGACGAGATATCTGGCAACACGTTGGTACCCTTGCCAGAGTTTTTCGCTAGGATTATGTACGTAGCGACCCAACACACTCACCGCATGCGCAAGGTCAGGACGGCCCCAGATAGCGAGGTGAATGAGTTTGCCATGAGCCGACCATACTCGATCTCGCAGTGCAATGTTGACCTCGTCAGGACAATCATTCTTGGAATACGTGACGTTGGGATCCAAGGGGGTGCTCACTGACGTACTCGCGAGAGGGTCGAGCCCCATGGATCTGATAAATTCATACGTATGTCGGCGTAGATCGAGCGTGAGAAAATTTCGAGCTTCGTCGCGAGCAACATGCATCCCAAGGTATTGGTCCACTGGAACGCGAGGCGTAGCATCGAAAGACGCGTTAATCAATTTCTCGAAGTCATCCACCCTTTTTGTTGCGGAATCTGTATACAAAATGAGTAAATCATCCGTGTTCATGACTAGGATGATCAATTCCTCATCCGGCTCCAAAGTGATTCCCCGGAGGGTATCAAGGTTGACAGGAGTACCATCGGCATGTTGGCGGCAGACAAACACACATCGCTCGGAGCCTGCTTCTTGAAATTGGGGGGCCTTAGTCTTGAGCCAGTCGCGCCATGTCTGTGACCATAGGCACGCGCTTTGGTGAGCTCCGTAGAGTGCGCGGATCATGTACCAGCATTTGCCAGATGGAATGTCGAAACCTGGTGGAGGACTGCAGTAGAAGCGCTCTCCTTCGGGAAGTAGAGCGTTCAAGAACGCGACGCGGATATCGAGGTGGTCGACTCGAAGTTGCAAACGATTAGCGGTAGCAAGAAGCAGCCTGATGGTGGAGCTCTCGGTCATGGGAGAGTACACTTGGTCAGGATTGTAGTCTAGTCCGCTTTTCTGTCTGAAACCTAACACACAGCACCGTGCTTTCATCTTGTCGATCGTGCCATCACTGTTGAGCTTAATTTTCAACACAATTTTTGTGGGAATGACCTTTCGATCCATTGGCTTATCGCGAATCTCGAAGACGCCCTTGTCGATGAGGGATCCAAGTTCGCGGTGAATCGCGTCGATCCATTCACGGTATTCCGGCGAGCGCAAGGCTTCAGACACTGATTTTGGGTTCCGCAGGGCTCGGATTTTCTCGGTCGCTTGAGCGCGGGTGTCGGGATGTTCCTTCGCGCATGCCTTCAGAGCCTTGATAAGTACTCGAGCCAAGTATTTGTCCTCGAGTCGTCCTCGGTTGAGGTCGTCCTGTCCTGCACTTAAATATCCACGAGCATCGATTAGTTCTCCCGATATGATGTCTAGTCCGAATTTGGTGGTATCGGAGGATAACATATCAAAGTCGGCAATGCCTGATTGCGTCATCTGAGCTCTCGGAACGGTGTCATGAGAATGACGTGCCTGGATGCGCTTGATACGTGCGGATCTACGAAGTGTTGTCGTCTTTGGTGGAGTGTCGAGGTCGACTTCATCTAGAAAATCGGCTTGCGGTATGTCATCATATAGCATCTGGGCTTCTTTATCTCCGTCATGAAGATGATCTTCTGCGTTCTCGATGGCTTCTTGATCTCCCTTCTCGGTGGCTTCCTTATCTCCCTCGTGAGGATGATCTTCTGCGTTCTCGGTGGCGACACCATTCTCCGTTCCATAAAGGTCAAGCAGCCTGGGTTGGTCGCCCCCCCCCCCGGAGGAGACTGGAGGAGCGAGGGCAAGGTTGCGCCGGCGCTCGAGGGTGCGGAGAACGTCGCGTCGGATAGCTTCTGCATGAGCAGGATCAGGATCAGGGTCAGCGGCGTCGTTGTCGTCGTCGGAGTCGATGAGATCGGGAAGGCACGGGGAGGAGTCACCGGCATGGTCCGCCACAGTTGAGTCGCGATTGGGAGTAGCGATTGGCAGTGGGTGCTTGCCCGCGGCCTGCGCGGGTACAACGGGAGTTGGGACCAACGGTTGTTCTGACGGTGGACTGGAGGCGGGGAGAGAGGTGAAGAAAGACGGGTCGATGTCACCGGGAAGAGCGGTAGTGAAGTCATCAACACGACGCATCTTGCGAGCCGGGAAGTCGTGTTCGTCAAAATGGACGTGTTCAGCCACGACGGCGGTGCGGAGACGTGGAACCCAGACAAGATAGCCAGATTTATTAAAACGCAGGCCAGTGCCAATGTAGATGACAGGCTCGGCGCGAGGGATACATTTGTCCTGGCGCGTCTTCTCGCTGCGGAGCAAGGATCCGGAAGAGCCGAAGGCCTTGAAGTACTTAAAAGGTGGCGTCTTGCGAGGAAATAAGACATTAAAAGGGGACTGCCCACCCAAGGAGAGTCGAGGAGTGCAGACGCGCCGTTCGACATTGAGATGGAGGGCATGACGACGAAAAGACGTGGACAGATTGGATAGGTCCATATCGTGGCGCAATTGACCCATGAGGCGCCAGCCACCGTTGTGCTCGGCGAGGCCATTTTGTCGTTGATTTTCGACGACGGCGAAACGCTGTTTGATCATAAGGTCTTCAAGGAAAGTGCATAAATCTGAGGACAGATGCTCACGAGCGTTGTCGGAGTACAGAACCTTGACACGCTGTGGGAGATTCAAGCGATCAAGGTGGGCAGTAATATCACGTGCAGTGATTTTGTCTCGCGTGAACAGAGTACCAACGTTGAAGACGCTGGTGTTGACATCAATGAGCCATTGTTGGATGGCGAACGGAATGTCACTCTTGGCAGTGAGGAAATAGATCCACTCGAACTTGGAAGCACGGTCACAGAGAAAGAGGATGATATCCTTGCCAGGGAAAAACAAGTCCATGTGAACTTCCTCGAGGGGTTCAACGTCGCGTTCCGCAGTGGGTGGTGCATCAGCCTTACGCGCATAGCTGCGATGACAGCAGTGGCAGGGCGGAAGTTTGGTCGTGGGCGAGAATGTGAAGACGTCAGGATATTTGCGAGCAAGCAGCTGAAGTTGTGCCTGGCCGCAATTAAGTCGGACGTGCCACAGGGACATAAGCTTTTGGTCCGCGGTAAGTCCGGGCACGGTCTGAGAAGCAACGTCGATCTGCTGCGGGCGCGATGAGTGGTGTGTGGAAGGACCCACAGAGAAAAGATCCTGAGGAGTGGGTAGCCCTTTATGTTTCACGACAGCCTGGACATCACACACCTGGGTGACGGGTTCCAGCGGAAATGTAATGGATGTGTCTGTAGTATCCATGGATATACGTGCGGGGTGGGGCACGCATATGGGACATTGGCCCGTGTGAGGTTGAGCAAAACAACCAAAAGATGCGGAATGGACGAAATCGAGTCCACCAGAGGACACCATCTGGGGCTGAGAGAGGAGTGTCCCGTCCAAATTGGGGTGGACAATGGTAGGTACGCGGGGCCATGCGACACCACGCGTGTGTGCATTGAGGAGTCCACAGAGAGCCTGACCCTGCAGCGTCTTACCATCCGCTAGTCGAATCGTAGTATGACATGGCGTAGGGTTGGAGACGAGGGAAGGATCGTTGGTGACAACGCGTGTTGCGCCGCTATCAAGTTGAGCAACCTTCGTCGTAGAGAGACTATAGTGGTGAGAGTCAAAACCCGCCAGCGAATAAGCTTCGTTGTTTATTGGTGACACAGAAGCATCTCGCAACAGTAGGTCGATAGTGTCCCCGTATTCTTCTATTTCCTCGGTAGTCATTCTACGACGAGGGCGGGGAGAGGGGGAACGCTCGGGAGACGCAGGCCTAAGCTTGCGCTTCCGCTGACGTCTTTTCGCGCTCTTCGAAAGAGGTCGGAAGGATTCACACTCATCGGGGCTCTGAGCCTCGGAAAAACTCGGGGCAGGGGTGAGCCCCGCGCCCNTTTTCTCAGCCGCGGCTAGTGCGCTGATCTGAGCAACAGTGTCTAATGTGCGGAAAGCTGCACAGATGTCGTGTCTTACCCGGGTTGCCAGTTTGGCAAGACGCCGTTGCTCGGTGGCAGTCGGCGATTGATCGACGTGCACTCTTCGAGGTACGCGAAAGCCTGGACTCCCCGGCTTGACGACGGAATAGCCAGCTGGTACCTGACGACTTGCTACGTAGACATCTGGCGCGCCATTCTTAGGTTTCGCCTGCCGTGCGACGAGCTTGTAATCAGTTGCGAAAGCCTGCTTGAACGGCTTGGAGAGGGCATCTATCATCGTCGTCGCAGAGGTAGATCGCATGGCCATGAGAAGAGCATGCGGATTACCGGAGGAGGCGGACGTAGAAGCGTCGACGCGAGAGAGCTGCTTGGCTTCTTCCTCGAGCTTGGCCTGATGAGCTTGAACGATCTCACGCACTCCAGTCAAGAAAGTGCACTGATCAGCACGATGGTGGCCATGGCAGATAATGCAGGTGGGGCTGCGGCTATCAACCTTCTTCGCCTTGACGCTGTCTGCTTGCAAGGAGCCACGCTCACGAGCCTCGGCGATCGACTTGAGCTTGTCTGGGTTCCTCTTGTTGCGACAGTTGCTGACGTCGTGAGGATACTCCTTTCCTAGGAACGTCATACACCACGTGCAGGGGCCAGTCCCGTTCGGGGTGGAGACAGAGTTGTCAAACCAATGGGCAGCTTGTGGATCACCTGCATGTGGGGTGACTTGGCGATGGACCCTGCCTGCAGCTGGGCCGCCGCCGCTGCTGCCGCCGCCGCCGCCGTACTTAGCCAACGCCGCGGCTTGAGTCGCGAGTACGACCTGGCGCTTGGTTGTCACCTCCCTGTCATACTGCAAGAGGAGAGCTCTGAAGTCGGTGACTCGCTTTTGCTTCGCAAGGACCGTTACGGCCTCCGATGAAGGCGCAACGGTCTTGAAGCGATCGAGCCTACCCATGAGCACGACGTCGCTGTGGAGCCCATAGAGGGCGGTGATGGTCCTGTCGACGATGGCGTGGCTGTCGTGCTCGGACTCCTCATAGTAGCACACCACCTTGCTCTGCTGCAGAGCTCCTTCGAAGAAGGCGTGAAGGGTCTTGCCTTGGAGCGGGCCCGCGAAGTAGGCCTCGAACTTGGACCTCGCGGAGGACTTGCTGATGTCATCGCGCGGGGCGATGACGTCGAACAGCATGCGCAGCGCTTCTACGCCATAGTTAGGCAGAGCAACGTTGATGTCGCCGAGGAGGCCCGGCATGTACTTCTCAGTCGCCAACGTGCACTGAATGTAAATCGCCCGTTGGATCTTGCTGAAGCTAAACACGTCGGACGGCAGGGTAGTCACCTTGCCGGCTGCGACTGGGGTGGCAGGAGCCGGACCCGCTTCTTCGTCATCACCGACACGCCTTGGCGGCGTGACTGGGAGTATCGATGAGCGCCTGTCGATGTACTCCTCGGTCGTGATGTTGGCGAGCTCAGCAGCGGCAAGTTGATCGAGGCGTTTGGCATTCTGCTTGGCCCGGTCACATTCCGCGCGATGGGCGTCGTTACGGTACCAGCCGAACGCTTCTTGGAGCGCCCATGGAGCCTTGAGGGTGACTGTGAGGTACGCCTTCATCTTGGGCAGGAATGTAGCGATGAGATCGTCTACGTCTGAGATATCTGTCAGCGCCTTCTGCATAGCGTCTGTGTCCTTGACCATCGTGTACAGGGCTCACAACCTTACGCGTACAGCGTCGGAAGTGGCAGCGATGGGGGACTCCAGAGCGCGTGGCAGGCTCGCTTGGAGGGTTGGTGAAGTTTATTACAGAGAACGCTACTCAATAAATTCATGATTGAAAACGCGTAAGCAGTCGCAAGTATCAGATAAAATATTATTTGTACTAACTAAGAGATCGCCTTGAATGATAAGCGACACGCTTTACGTGCTCAAGGTGTAAACAAGGTGTAAAGGTGTCAAATATATATTCTAGGAAAATTCTAGGATAAGATGATATACTAAGTACTAAGTTATAAATACCTAGGTTTGAAATTCGGATAAAAAGCTATGTGCGCGTCACCCCCCCTCGAATGAAAACCAATTATTCAACAAGATGTTGAATAGGAGCTAGAGGGACAGGTGCAGATTGTTGGCCGAAAACCCGACGAGCATGGCGTTCATGAGTAGGACGATGCGTTTGCTTGGTCAGGAAATCAGCAACCATATCAGGAGTAGGCACGAAGAGAGGTTTGACGTCGCCTCGCTCGGTATGCTGACGACAGAAGTGATACTTCATATCGATGTGACGAGTAGCAGGCTTATTGGCGGGATGAAGGGACATCGTTAGCGCTCCCTTATTGTCACAGAAGAGACGCGTAGGATCTGGAAGACCAAAACCCAGATCTTTCAAAAGCATGCGGATATTCAGAACCTCCTTCACACCTTCGGTCTGAGCGCAATATTCAGCTTCTTGAGTGGAGAGACAGACCGTAGGACTGAGTTTGACACGCCAGCTGATCCCAGCACCGTCAAGGAACATAATGTGTCCACCGGTGGACTTACGGTGGTCGAGGTCAGCACTCCAGTCGCTATCGGTGTATCCATATGGCGTCGAAGCTAGGCCGAGAGGATCCTCGGTACCATAGACTAAGCGGTAGTCGCGAGTGCCGACGAGATATCTGGCAACACGTTGGTACCCTTGCCAGAGTTTTTCGCTAGGATTATGTACGTAGCGACCCAACACACTCACCGCATGCGCAAGGTCAGGACGGCCCCAGATAGCGAGGTGAATGAGTTTGCCATGAGCCGACCATACTCGATCTCGCAGTGCAATGTTGACCTCGTCAGGACAATCATTCTTGGAATACGTGACGTTGGGATCCAAGGGGGTGCTCACTGACGTACTCGCGAGAGGGTCGAGCCCCATGGATCTGATAAATTCATACGTATGTCGGCGTAGATCGAGCGTGAGAAAATTTCGAGCTTCGTCGCGAGCAACATGCATCCCAAGGTATTGGTCCACTGGAACGCGAGGCGTAGCATCGAAAGACGCGTTAATCAATTTCTCGAAGTCATCCACCCTTTTTGTGGCGGAATCTGTATACAAAATGAGTAAATCATCCGTGTTCATGACTAGGATGATCAATTCCTCATCCGGCTCCAAAGTGATTCCCCGGAGGGTATCAAGGTTGACAGGAGTACCATCGGCATGTTGGCGGCAGACAAACACACATCGCTCGGAGCCTGCTTCTTGAAATTGGGGGGCCTTAGTCTTGAGCCAGTCGCGCCATGTCTGTGACCATAGGCACGCGCTTTGGTGAGCTCCGTAGAGTGCGCGGATCATGTACCAGCATTTGCCAGATGGAATGTCGAAACCTGGTGGAGGACTGCAGTAGAAGCGCTCTCCTTCGGGAAGTAGAGCGTTCAAGAACGCGACGCGGATATCGAGGTGGTCGACTCGAAGTTGCAAACGATTAGCGGTAGCAAGAAGCAGCCTGATGGTGGAGCTCTCGGTCATGGGAGAGTACACTTGGTCAGGATTGTAGTCTAGTCCGCTTTTCTGTCTGAAACCTAACACACAGCACCGCGCTTTCATCTTGTCGATCGTGCCATCACTGTTGAGCTTAATTTTCAACACAATTTTTGTGGGAATGACCTTTCGATCCATTGGCTTATCGCGAATCTCGAAGACGCCCTTGTCGATGAGGGATCCAAGTTCGCGGTGAATCGCGTCGATCCATTCACGGTATTCCGGCGAGCGCAAGGCTTCAGACACTGATTTTGGGTTCCGCAGGGCTCGGATTTTCTCGGTCGCTTGAGCGCGGGTGTCGGGATGTTCCTTCGCGCATGCCTTCAGAGCCTTGATAAGTACTCGAGCCAAGTATTTGTCCTCGAGTCGTCCTCGGTTGAGGTCGTCCTGTCCTGCACTTAAATATCCACGAGCATCGATTAGTTCTCCCGATATGATGTCTAGTCCGAATTTGGTGGTATCGGAGGATAACATATCAAAGTCGGCAATGCCTGATTGCGTCATCTGAGCTCTCGGAACGGTGTCATGAGAATGACGTGCCTGGATGCGCTTGATACGTGCGGATCTACGAAGTGTTGTCGTCTTTGGTGGAGTGTCGAGGTCGACTTCATCTAGAAAATCGGCTTGCGGTATGTCATCATATAGCATCTGGGCTTCTTTATCTCCGTCATGAAGATGATCTTCTGCGTTCTCGATGGCTTCTTGATCTCCCTTCTCGGTGGCTTCCTTATCTCCCTCGTGAGGATGATCTTCTGCGTTCTCGGTGGCGACACCATTCTCCGTTCCATAAAGGTCAAGCAGCCTGGGTTGGTCGCCCCCCCCCCCGGAGGAGACTGGAGGAGCGAGGGCAAGGTTGCGCCGGCGCTCGAGGGTGCGGAGAACGTCGCGTCGGATAGCTTCTGCATGAGCAGGATCAGGATCAGGGTCAGCGGCGTCGTTGTCGTCGTCGGAGTCGATGAGATCGGGAAGGCACGGGGAGGAGTCACCGGCATGGTCCGCCACAGTTGAGTCGCGATTGGGAGTAGCGATTGGCAGTGGGTGCTTGCCCGCGGCCTGCGCGGGTACAACGGGAGTTGGGACCAACGGTTGTTCTGACGGTGGACTGGAGGCGGGGAGAGAGGTGAAGAAAGACGGGTCGATGTCACCGGGAAGAGCGGTAGTGAAGTCATCAACACGACGCATCTTGCGAGCCGGGAAGTCGTGTTCGTCAAAATGGACGTGTTCAGCCACGACGGCGGTGCGGAGACGTGGAACCCAGACAAGATAGCCAGATTTATTAAAACGCAGGCCAGTGCCAATGTAGATGACAGGCTCGGCGCGAGGGATACATTTGTCCTGGCGCGTCTTCTCGCTGCGGAGCAAGGATCCGGAAGAGCCGAAGGCCTTGAAGTACTTAAAAGGTGGCGTCTTGCGAGGAAATAAGACATTAAAAGGGGACTGCCCACCCAAGGAGAGTCGAGGAGTGCAGACGCGCCGTTCGACATTGAGATGGAGGGCATGACGACGAAAAGACGTGGACAGATTGGATAGGTCCATATCGTGGCGCAATTGACCCATGAGGCGCCAGCCACCGTTGTGCTCGGCGAGGCCATTTTGTCGTTGATTTTCGACGACGGC
This sequence comes from Gammaproteobacteria bacterium, assembly GCA_002694945.1. GTDB lineage: Bacteria > Pseudomonadota > Gammaproteobacteria > Pseudomonadales > Azotimanducaceae > UBA9659. Next base: position 1,341 of record NZNP01000108.1, on the reverse strand, counting down.
GAAACGCTGTTTGATCATAAGGTCTTCAAGGAAAGTGCATAAATCTGAGGACAGATGCTCACGAGCGTTGTCGGAGTACAGAACCTTGACACGCTGTGGGAGATTCAAGCGATCAAGGTGGGCAGTAATATCACGTGCAGTGATTTTGTCTCGCGTGAACAGAGTACCAACGTTGAAGACGCTGGTGTTGACATCAATGAGCCATTGTTGGATGGCGAACGGAATGTCACTCTTGGCAGTGAGGAAATAGATCCACTCGAACTTGGAAGCACGGTCACAGAGAAAGAGGACGATATCCTTGCCAGGGAAAAACAAGTCCATGTGAACTTCCTCGAGGGGTTCAACGTCGCGTTCCGCAGTGGGTGGTGCATCAGCCTTACGCGCATAGCTGCGATGACAGCAGTGGCAGGGCGGAAGTTTGGTCGTGGGCGAGAATGTGAAGACGTCAGGATATTTGCGAGCAAGCAGCTGAAGTTGTGCCTGGCCGCAATTAAGGCGGACGTGCCACAGGGACATAAGCTTTTGGTCCGCGGTAAGTCCGGGCACGGTCTGAGAAGCAACGTCGATCTGCTGCGGGCGCGATGAGTGGTGTGTGGAAGGACCCACAGAGAAAAGATCCTGAGGAGTGGGTAGCCCTTTATGTTTCACGACAGCCTGGACATCACACACCTGGGTGACGGGTTCCAGCGGAAATGTAATGGATGTGTCTGTAGTATCCATGGATATACGTGCGGGGTGGGGCACGCATATGGGACATTGGCCCGTGTGAGGTTGAGCAAAACAACCAAAAGATGCGGAATGGACGAAATCGAGTCCACCGGAGGACACCATCTGGGGCTGAGAGAGGAGTGTCCCGTCCAAATTGGGGTGGACAATGGTAGGTACGCGGGGCCATGCGACACCACGCGTGTGTGCATTGAGGAGTCCACAGAGAGCCTGACCCTGCAGCGTCTTACCATCCGCTAGTCGAATCGTAGTATGACATGGCGTAGGGTTGGAGACGAGGGAAGGATCGTTGGTGACAACGCGTGTTGCGCCGCTATCAAGTTGAGCAACCTTCGTCGTAGAGAGACTATAGTGGTGAGAGTCAAAACCCGCCAGCGAATAAGCTTCGTTGTTTATTGGTGACACAGAAGCATCTCGCAACAGTAGGTCGATAGTGTCCCCGTATTCTTCTATTTCCTCGGTAGTCATTCTACGACGAGGGCGGGGAGAGGGGGAACGCTCGGGAGACGCAGGCCTAAGCTTGCGCTTCCGCTGACGTCTTTTCGCGCTCTTCGAAAGAGGTCGGAAGGATTCACACTCATCGGGGCTCTGAGCCTCGGAAAAACTCGGGGCAGG
>NZNP01000107.1 GCA_002694945.1 Gammaproteobacteria bacterium | reverse complement strand
TCCAATCAAGGAACAGATGATTGATTGGTGGGGGCCGGTTATCAACGAGTACTATGCTGGCTCTGAGGGTAATGGATTTGTCGCTATTAACTCGGAGCAGTGGTTGAGTCATAAAGGTTCAGTTGGTCAATCCCTCCTATCGCCAGTGCATATTGTTGGAGAGAATGGTGAAGTATTGCCCCCTGGGGAGTCAGGCACGATTTACTTTGAAGGGGGTGGAGAGTTTGAGTATTTCAACGATAAGGAAAAGACAGAAGAATCTCGCAACGCGGATGGGTGGTCCACACTTGGTGATGTTGGCTACCTCGACGAAGAAGGCTTCTTGTACCTGACTGATCGTAAAAGTTTCATGATTATTTCGGGTGGAGTCAACATTTACCCTCAAGAGACGGAAAATTTACTCGTTACTCATCCCAAAGTCATGGATGCGGCCGTTTTTGGAGTTCCGAATGAAGAATTTGGTGAAGAGGTTAAAGCAGTCGTGCAGCCTAAAGACTGGCAGNANGTTGGCCCNGAGCTCGAAAGTGAGCTGATCGAATTCTGTCGTGAGAATATTTCGCACATNAAATGCCCCAGGTCTATAGACTTTGAGGAAGAATTGCCGCGTCATCCGACGGGTAAGCTATTTAAACGTCTGCTCCGCGACAAGTATTGGGAAGGNCATANTACGCGNTTGTTGTAGCCNGCGTGANCTGCNGTCAGNNGATNTTTTTTGATNGAANNAGCNACTAGCTGCTCGTTATTTATCAGTAAACTCCGCCTAATTTTGTATGATCCCAGGAAACAATGTCCCTGGGAGAAAACTTCATTCCTATCCTTTTTTCAGCGGTCNTTAGCATACCTTGCCGGATTTCCTCACTGGCATCTGTCTNNATGTCCCCACGNTGTATAGCTATTTTTTCNAGAATATCTCGAGTCCTTTCTAAATCATCAATGAACTCGACTTNTGTGTAGATNAGTAGACTCTTTAACTCTTGGTATGCATCACCAGATTCGATTAGCAANGCNACTCTAGGGTCATTCTTCAGGTTATTGATCTTTTGACTTTTTTTAAAAGTTGTCATGAAGATGTTGTTGTCTTCGCCGACCGCGAACCACATAGGCATGGGGTGTGGATACCCATTTTTTCCATTAGACACCANGATCATGGTTCTGGAAGTTTTAAGGTAGTCCAGCATTTCNTCTTCGCTTAATCGGATTTGGTCTCGTCTGGACATCGTCTGTCTCCTAAATGATNTTTTTNGATGTAATTAGATTGCTNTCTTCAGCAAATNNTATTCTCGGTTATTTGCGGAGCATCAAATTNGCTGGNGAATACTGGTCCGTTAGCACCCTAGTAGATGAATTCCAGTCGGTCTCCCTGCTGAGATATGGCAGGAAACGTTTGAGATTTACNCTGAATGGTTCGAGTTTTGGATTCAGTTGGTTTGCCTGCTCTATTAGATAACCTTGATCAGGTAACTTGGCTTTACTGGCTATAATGACTCGGTTTCCAGTTCCTGGCATCTTAAGGTTGATGAATGGACCGAAGACGTCGTNGTAGGTAACNGATTCATGNGCATACAATTTGCTNNCAGCGAAAGTGTTAGCGACCAATGTACCTTGGTCTGTGAGTAGTTTTTTTACGTCATTGAGAAATTCACGGGTCATCAGGTGTTCTGGGATGTAGTCACCATTGTAGGCATCGAGAATAATTAGATCGTATTGTTGTCCGCTCTNTAGAGCACGACGAACGAATACTCGGCCATCAAGAGTTAAGACTCTTGCGTTTGCTGAAGCTCGAAATTCAAAATATTCATGGGCTACCTTCACAACGGACTCGTCAACTTCCACAAGATCCATCTCCAGGTCGGGGTAAATCTCCATAAGAACCGTGGCGATTGTGCCTCCCCCTAGCCCAATCATTAGCATATTCTGGGGCTTGGGGTTTACCATCAGGCCAGCGAAGGTCATTCTGACATAAGGGAAGACAATCTGTTTTGGNTGNTTGATGTTCATACAAGTTTGGTTACGGCGTTCCTTTTTTACAGAAAAGGCCAGGCAACGTCGTTCNCCCCTCTCGGTGACGAGGATGTTACGGTACAACGATTTTTCACGGTGAATGACGTCTGCCACAACGCTTTGTCCGATGCAAAGCAACAAAATTAGAAATGCAACTCTTTTCACGCGTGTTTAATCCTTTGATTGACTACGATGGCTATGATGAAGCAAGCAACTAGTGCGCCGGCCATAGTGATTAGGATCTGGTTAATCTCGAAGAGCAATACGAGATAGAAAGATGTGATAAGTGTTCCTAGAGCGCTGCCAAGCGTCGACACGAAATATAAGCCTCCAGCTACTTTCCCGCTAGAGTGAGATTCAGTGACTAATAGCCTGACCGAATAGGGTGCGATCATCCCGAGGATAGCCGTCGGAATGAAAAAGAGAATCGTAGCAGCCAGAAGTGATCCGTACCTGGGATCTTCAACCCGTTCGAATACCCAATCCATCAAGTTTTCCCCAAAAGTGATCGTCGGTATTGCTGTAAATGCGGCGGTGATAAAGAAAAGTCCATAACGTGCCAGGTTAGGTTTAACTAAAGATAGTTGACCGCCAAGGAGATAGCCGACCGAAAGAGCAACCATAAAAACAGTGATTATGCTTCCCCAAACATAAATGCTGCTGCCAAAGTAGGGGGCTAGAATTCGTCCACCGAGTAGTTCAATCGACATGATGATGAAACCGCTCGTAAATGCTAGGACCAGGACTGTTGGATTCATCAGACGCCTGGATGATTCATGCATTGAATGTGCCTTTAGAAAACCTCGCGGGAGTATACACGTTGCTGTCAATATCGACTTCGTCTGTCGGGAGTTTGTGGCAAAATAGCGCTTTTTAACGGCGGGAATAAGTTTGCGTTCGCTGAAACGGTTATTGCCGATCATGAAGCAGTACCAGGGTCGAATATATCTGGGTTTCTTTGCCTTCTTTCTCGCACGTTTTTTTGAGGTCTCCACCTACTATCTGGTTGGCCAGGGCATAGATCAGATAGGGCTGTCGCTCGACACAATGGGCATCGACTTTTCTATCGGATCAATTACTTTAGGAATAATATTCTTCGTTGGGTTGCGTTTCCTTGCGGTTTCTTATGCTCGTCGAGCGATTAGGCGAGTGGGTATTTTAGTATCTTACGATCTACGACAGCGCCTCTATCCTGCCGTGCTGCGGCAGGGTATGGAGTTCTATGCTCGAATATCGATCGGTGATGTTATGACTCGGGCCGTTCAAGATATTGCGTTAATTCAACGCTTGATTGCTTTCGGCTTAATCGCTTTCGTCATCATGGTCTTCGCGCCACTGTTTGGCGTCACAGCGATGTTGTTTAAATCTACAGAGTTAACACTTCTCATACTGCCCGTGTTGCCTGCCATTTTTATCTACGCCATCAGGATGACCGGGCAGATGGGACGATCGTCAAGGGAAGTCCAAGAAAAGCTCTCCGATCTCTCAACACATACCCAAGAAAACCTATCAGGGATTAGAACGATCCAGGCTCAGGTGCAGGAAGAGAATGAAATAAAGCGGTTCTGGTGGACAAACAATAAATATGCCAGCGCTTTTTATGAACAGGCCAGAATCAATTCCTTGATGACAGCCTGGATGCCATTCCTCGCAGCCGTTGCCCAACTCATCATCATTCTTTATGGCGGTTATCTTGTCATGAATAATCAGATGAGTGTTGGTGATCTAGTGTTTTTTTTGGCTTGTCTTAATATGTTGCTTCAGCCAATTCGCATGGCAGGAATGATGGTGATGTTGTTACAACGAGCGGTAGTTGCGACAGACCGACTGTTTGAAATATTCGANACAGAACCAGAAATTGAGGANTCTCCTACTGGCGAGACGCCTAAACGCATTNNCGGTCGATTAGAGTTGCGGCAGGNNCGATTTGTTTATCCGGGCAACGAAAAATGGGTGCTTGATAAGGTGAGTCTTAAAGTAGAGCCCGGTGAGTCTTTGGCGATTGTTGGACGAATTGGGTCTGGTAAAAGTACGCTTTTGAAACTATTTACTCGGATTGTCGATACACCAAGAGGGCANGTCTTTATCGATGGACATGACGTGTGNGACTATCCGTTGGGACAACTGAGGACAGATGTTGCCCAGGTTTTGCAGGATGCTTTCTTGTTTGGTGAGCCTNTTCATAACAATATCAGCTACGATGANCCGGAACGGAACCTTGAACTNATTTGGGATGCTGCAGAGTCTGCTTCCTTAAAAGAATCTATCAGTGAGTTCCCTCTCCAGATGGNTACTATTGTAGGCGAACGTGGTGTGACTTTGTCAGGTGGTCAGCGTCAGCGTACTACACTTGCTCGCGGGTTAATTCGAAATTCACCGATACTTATCCTTGATGATTGTTTTTCCAGTGTTGATACCGAAACAGAGGAACACATTCTTTCGCGTTTGAAACAGTTACGTCGCGGTAAAACGACGATTCTTGTATCTCATCGGATTTCAACATTGCGACATTCGGATCGNATTGTTGTGCTTGATGAAGGACGAATTGTTGAAATNGGGAGTCACGAAGAACTTCTCNCACTGAATGGCGCCTATGCGNAGCTTGAAAGNATTCAGACACTCCANGAGTCNGCTGCATGAGTGAGGCGGTTAAGAGAGACCACAGCATGTTCGATGCCGAGTTGTCAGGTTCCGTNCTCAATCTACATNTGCTTAGCAGGTTGATGAANTGGCTAAANCCTTATCGGATCAGTCTGCTGATCAGTACAGTTCTTGTGCTCATTGCCAGTTATGCCACTGTCGTTATGGAGATACTGATATCAAGGGTATTGGTGGATTACATCATCGTAGGTGAAACAGCGTCCGAGATGCCGGATTTGGGCATGATTGAGTTAACGAGGAAGATCGAGAACTTCGTGGGCGTTAGTCCGTTGATTGCATTAGGCCTATTGTTTGCATTTTTCATGAGTCTTGTCGCCCTTGCGGGACATTGGCACCGGATGACGCTTTCCAAAGCGATAGTTAGTGGGTTGCGAGATCTACGACAAGATCTGTTCACTCACATGGAAACGCGCCCCAGCGCATTCTACGACAAAGTCCCTGTTGGTCGAATTATGACTCGTGTAACCAATGATGTTGAAGCCTTGTACGAAATGCTGCGAGGGATGGGATCGCTAGTGGGTGAGTTCGTACCTTTCTTTGTCGCATTGCTGGTCATGTTCAGCGCAAGCGTCAAATTAACTCTGATACTTCTCTGCCTAGTGCCGGTCGTGGGCGTCGCGACTTACTTTTTCAGGCAGGCGTCTCGGGAAGTTTTTCGGATTGTACGAAACACTGTATCGGCGATGAATCAGAATTTGCAAGAAAATTTGTCCGGTCTACAGGTGGTTCAACTAAGCGGAAGAGAGGCTAGGAACCTACTAGGCTATACGCGTCTGAATAAAGAGAACCGACGTTATGAGTATCAATCGATTAATCTATCGACCTTTTACGGTGCTTTTAACGATAGTCTTACAGCCGTTGGGCTGGGGTTGATAATCTGGTTTGGTGCGGGGGAGGTTGTCCAAGATGAAATGACTATTGGTGGTGTAATCCTATTTACTCGTTTCATGAACATGTTGTTTACGCCGGTAGTTACACTTGGTGAACAGTTGAACGTGCTGTTTAGAGCCATGGCTAGCGGTGAGCGTATTTTTCAGGCATTGGATTGGGACGAACAAGTCCACGAACCAGCTGAGCCTATAGAGCTGCCTACACGTGTAGCTGGCAGTATAGAATTCAAAAATCTTAGTTTTGCCTATGAGGCCGACAAGCCAATCCTCAAAGATGTCTCATTCAGCGTCGATGCGGGAGAGAAGCTTGCAATAGTTGGCCCTACTGGGTCTGGTAAAAGTACTCTGATCCGTTTGCTAGGCCGATTCTATGATTTTCCTGATGGTAGGATTTTTTTGGATGGCACTGACATTAACAGGCTGCATTCAAAGGATGTCAGAAAACGAATCGGTGTTGTGCTGCAAGATTTTCATATTTTTTCAGGTACCATCCTAGACAATATCGCCCTAGATAGTTCAGCGATTTCTAGAGATCAAGCAATCGAATCAGCCAAGATTGTCAATGCCCACGGTTTTATTTCGCAGTTACCCTACGGATATGACACTATTTTGTTGGAAAGGGGGGCAAACTTGTCGCAGGGACAACGACAGCTTCTGGCCTTTGCGCGAGTCCTTGCAGCCGACCCTGAAGTGTTGGTCCTGGATGAGGCGACCGCGAGTATTGATACAGAAACAGAACAGCTTATTCAAGATGGACTGCGGAAACTCTTGCTCGATCGGTCGGCGATATTGATTGCGCATCGACTGCAGACTATTCAGCAAGCCGATAAAGTCCTGGTTTTGGAGCATGGCAGTGTTTTGGAACATGGCACACATGCAGAGTTGTTAGAACTAGGGGGCCTTTATCGAACCTTACATGAGTTGCAGTTTCAGGAAGTCAAGGCCTGACTATGAAACAGACTCCGATTGCTCGCGAACTTTTGCTGGCTGGGGGTGGTCACAGCCACGTGATATTTTTACGTATGTTGGCGATGGACCCCATCCCAGGGTTGAAGGTAACGTTGGTCAGCCCCGAAACGTCGACGCCATACAGTGGAATGCTGCCGGGCCTGATTGCGGGTCACTATTCACGCGATGAAGCACATATTGATCTTGTTCCTCTTTGTCAGTTTGCCGGTGCTGATTTCATCAGAGCACAGGTGAAAGGGCTTGATCCGATAGAACAATTGGTTGATATCGGTGATCGGCCGCCGTTGCGCTACGATTTATTGTCGATCGATGTGGGATCAACGCCAGCTCCAGGTGGTCTTAGCGGTGATGGTGTGATACCTGTAAAACCGATTAGCTTGTTTCTTGCGCGATGGCAGCGCTTTCGAGATGAGTTGGAGGAGAATAAGTTCGAGCATTTGGCGTTTGTTGGTGCAGGTGCGGGTGGTGTGGAGCTGTGTCTCGCTGTTGATCATTTTTTTAGACGGCGCCCCTCACACCAGATTCCTTCTATACAGTTGGTCGGTGAAGCACCAATAATGCTGAAGGAATTCCCGGCAGGCGTGCGGCGGCGCTTCGAGAGAGAGATAGCTGCAAAAGATGTCAGCTTCCATGCTAATTTCCATGCGGTACGCCACGAAGATGGTCGACTCTACGCGAGTGATGGACGTCAACTTGCTGCTGATAAGGTCTTTTGCGTGACGCACGCCTCGGCTCAAAAGTGGTTCCGTGAGTCAGGGCTTTCTGTGGATCAAGAAGGTTTTATCCTGATCAGAGAGACCCTGCAAACAGACTCGTTCGATAATGTATTTGCGGTGGGCGACTGCGCTTCATTGATTCTGCATAAGCGACCTAAAGCGGGGGTTTTTGCTGTACGTCAGGGCAAACCTCTTTATCTAAATATCCGCAACTTCCTGCACAGTGACAGCCTGTTGTCTTTTAGACCCCAAAAGCACTACCTCAGCCTAATTTCGACAGGGGCAAAACACGCTGTGGCAAGCCGTAATGGTTTGAGTGTCAGCGGCGACTGGGTATGGCGCCTGAAAAATTGGATTGACCGGCGTTTCATGCAGCGGTTTAGTGATCTACCAGCTATGGAAAACAGACCTGTTAGCCCGTTGCTGCAGGAATTTGACGAGCAGATGATTTGTGGTGGCTGTGGTTCGAAAGTTAGCGCGGATTTGCTGTCGGACGTCATAGGCGAGTTACTCGGAGATGCCGCTCCGACTGATGACGCGGCATACGTAGACGTTTTGGACGGTAAGCAATTGATCCAATCGGTAGATCATTTTAGATCGATCATTGATGATCCTTATTTGCAAGCTCGTATTGCAGTTTGTCATGCTTTCTCTGATATCTATGCTTGTGGTGGTCAGGCAGATAGTGCGCTGGCCGCGTTGACTTTGCCATTCGCGAAACCGGATATTACCCGTGGCTTGTTGATGCAGATCATGCGGGGAGTACTTCACCAGCTAGATGAAGAAGGAGCAAGGCTCCTCGGCGGACACACCAGTGAGGGTGTGGAGCTTAGTATCGGTTTTACGGTAAATGGTTTTGTCGAGAAGAGCAAGGCGTGGCCGAAGTCGGCAGTAAAGCCCGCTGACGTTTTGATTCTTACGAAGCCATTGGGAACAGGCACGTTGCTGGCGGCGAATATGCAATACCGGGCTCGAGGTGATTGGATTCAGGGGGCTATTGAGAGCATGTTGTTGTCCAACCGTGAGGCCGCTAGGGTCCTCAGTCGATACAATATTCATGCCTGCACGGATATCACCGGGTTTGGTCTTGGTGGACATTTGGAAGAGATGTTAGGGCAGTCTTTTGGTGCCGAGATAGCTGTCTCCAGCTTGCCAGTTTTGCCTGGTGCTCTTGATTGTCTCGGAGAGGGGCTTCAAAGTAGTCTTCATGCCAGTAATCGCCGTTCGCTGCGACATCAGCAATCCCCAGCTATATTCTATGACCCGCAAACTTCCGGTGGCCTTCTCGTTGCTCTGCCGGAAGACGAGGCTGGACGTTGCGTGACTGACCTGTATCGAGCCGGCTATGATAACGCTGCGGTTATAGGCGCAATAAACGATAGCTCAAAAGTTTCTTTGAGGTAGAACCAACATGACCGAGAAGCTTGTTTGCTGGAATTGTGGAAGCACCCTGGTTGATGTACCCAGACCCATCAGCCGGCATGAGAACTGTCCCCAATGTTTCGAAGTGCTGCGTTGCTG
>NZNP01000106.1 GCA_002694945.1 Gammaproteobacteria bacterium | reverse complement strand
ATTTATATGTGATGATATATCGTAACAATTTAGCTCAATACAAGTGAATGACTCCCTGAATGTTTTTTTACATCTCCCACGCTTTTTACTTATAGTCGGACGCTAACAAAACTCAGTCTTCGGCGACTAATGAAAAAAGCAGCTCTTCTAATCAGCTTAGCGGCACTAACTGGGTGCCTCCAAGATGCTTCTGATACAAAAAACTCATTGTCTTCAGAAGACATTCACAATAGTGAAAATTTACAAATCGATCGATTGTTCTTACAACAATTGTCCGCCAATAGCGTCATGATCAAGTGGCGAGGAAATGCAGATAGAGTCAGATTAGGTAAATCTCCCNGCAAACTTGACCTTGTTTTCANAGCATCAATCGAGGAAGGCCATCGGATTGCTNAAGTTTCCAACTTGGAACCGGATACCAATTATTTCTATTCCATCGGCAACACGCAATCAAACCAACAGACTCATCGTTTTCGAACCGCCCCTTTGACGGGATCTCTCCCCTCAGATGGCGACATACGCTTTTGGTTGCTGGGTGATTCCGGAACTGCTACTGAATTCGACCGAGACGGTAATCCCTCTCACCCAGGCGAAGCGGAGGCGGTGCTCAACGGNTTTTTAAGTTACAACACTAGTATCGCAGGTGATCAACACATTGACGGCGTTCTTCTATTGGGTGATAACGCCTATCCTGCGGGAACTGACGCCGAATGGCAGGGTGCGTTTTTCGACATATANCCTGAAATTCTTCGCTCCTCTGTAGTGCTTCCAACTATAGGAAATCACGAGATGGGAGTCGGCCCCATGAACATCTGCCTCTTCGTGGATATGCTAGGTTGCGATCTTATGGGCGAAATTATAATACCTCTCGGTGGCACGAGTATGAGCAGCGATCCCAACAGCTACGACAGCGACGGAGATGGTCCGGATTCGGAAGGGCTCCCCTATCTGAACATCTTCACTTTACCAACTCGAGGAGAACTAGGTGGAGCAGTTAGCGGTACCGAACAGTATTATTCCAGCGATTTCGGTAACGTTCACATCATCAGCCTAGACTCACAATTATCTAATTCCGATGAAGATCTNCGCNCCNCAATGCGAGATTGGCTAATCGCAGATCTAAAAGCCAGCACCCAACAGGACTGGAAGATCGTGATCTTTCACCATCCTCCTTATTCCAAGGGGGAAAATCACGACTCCGACCTGGAGCAACGCGAAATCGATATGCGCACAACCTTCGCTCCTNTCTTCGAGGAATACGGTGTCGATGCAGTTTACAGCGGCCACTCGCATAGCTACGAAAGGTCTTGGTATCTAAGAGGTCATTACGGGCTATCTGACTCTTTCAATGCAGCAGAACATGCGACTATCNACGACAATGGTAAATTANGCTTCGGTGGTCCTGACTCACCNTATCCTAAAGATAAACGCCTCGTTTACACCGTCGCCGGCAGCAGCGGGAAGTTCAANACATGGGAGCCCTGTGAACCNGAACAATANTTTAATGGGCAGGCCTTCGGTTGCACCGCAGAGGATTGGCTACTNCATCCCGCGCACAGAACTTTTGAGTCANTGGACGACGATTACCGTCGACACGGCATNGCGCGACTCGGNTCGGTGGTGATTGACGCCACTGCAACCAGCCTNACATCGCGATTCATCGACGATANAGGTGCTGTGCTGGACACCTTNGTAATCAAAAAATGATTCGCGCTTGCTTGTTATGGGCGTTGCCATTCGCGGTTTTGGCGCACCCANCACTTGAAACTCGCATCNACGATTTAAATCGAGCGATTGCCAAAGCACCTACCTCGGCGCAACTCTACCTTCGGCGCGGCTATCTACACGCCCAACACGGCAAAACAGATCAAGCTAGACAGGATTACGAAACCGCCCAGCAANTTTCTGACGGCACTAATGTGAGAGTGGCTCTAGGCAATCTNTATTTGCACAAAGGGGATCANTTAAAGGCCCACGAATCTTTCAAAGCTGCACTGGCGAAATCTAAAGACAGCTCGCCNGCTTGGTTGGGTCAAGCAAAAACTGCCATCGCGTTAGGCGCATATGAACTNGCGACTTTAAGCTACAANCGATATCTTAAATTTAGCAACAACCCGCAACCCGGCTACATAGCTGCGGCTGTTCGCGCTATCGCGCCTTACGACCGTAAAGCCGCGATCGAGCTATTGAACGACGGACTNGAGAAATTCGGTCCGGTACCAACGTTGACCGCTCTCGCAGAAGAACTTGGCCCTTTAAGCTTAATAAAATAAGGGAAGGGGCAGGTTAGACAACGAGTNTCTTAGCATTCTAATACTTTGCCTAACCAGAAGATTGACTGCGCAACACGTTTCCTGCCCTAACACCANTCAGTTCGTCATGCTCCAACATGACTTGGCCGTTAACTAGTGTTGCCTTATAGCCAACACCTCGCTGGATGAGCCTGGGAGCGTCGCCAGGAAAGTCGTATACCCGCCTTGGCTGACGCTCTTCTATTGANTCGATATCCAAGACATTAATGTCTGCTTTCGCACCAATTTTTAGCGCACCACGATCCGGCCGCTGCAGCACCCGGTTCTGTTTTGCCGACAGCATGTGAATCGTTTGCTCTAGGGAAAAAGCACCTTGGTCCCTGAACCAGTGAGAAATGAAAAAACTGGTCCACCCANCATCCATGATCAAACTGACATGTGCACCTGCATCCCCAACACCCGGCACAACCCAGTCTTCGCCCATGAAATCAGGCAAGACCCTCAAGTCCTCGTTCACGAATCTGACATGGAAAAGTCCCTGCCCGTCCGATTCTAATTGCAATCGAAGCCAGGTCTCGACNGGATGCTCGCCTGCAAGACTGGCCAACCCGGCTAACGATTGATCCGCTGATTGAGCATAGTCTGGCCGTTCCGCGGTGCCCATCCAATAAGTTTTTTTGCTAGGCAGCCCATATTTAGATGACGACATCATCTGACCAACATGTTCAGCTGGCTGCAGCTTTTTCGCCTCTATGATTAAACGTTTGCGAAATTCGNCATCTTTCAACAGGTCTAGACGCTCCTCCACGGCAGTATTACGAAGTTTACGCCAGGCCTCGCCCTTGAATCGCATACCAAACAGTATATTTGTGCTGAGCCCCGACAAAAACCCTGCAGCCCGCGGCTGCGTCGTGCCAGTAACATCAAGCCCCTCTGCACGCATCGAATCGATCGCCGGCTGATATGCACTTGCACCATTATTCCCGGGCAACCAAGGCGCACTGAACAACATATGGGTTCCAGCAGCTTTGAGCTGAGCCCGCATAAGATTCATTTCTTCATCAAGCGGGTGCGCTTCAATAACACTCTGCAGAAAGCCTCCTGCGAGACCCACTTGACGAGCAATCGCGACCAGTTCCTCTTCTGGTGCAAAAGTACCCGGGATTGGTCGTCCGTCCGGAAGACGGTGCGCTTTTAGACGATTNATAGAGAAGCCAACAGCTCCTTCCCGGACGGATTGACCTGCTAAAGCGGCCATCGCTTCTATGTCTTTAANTGTCGGCACCTGATCGACTGCTCGTTCACCCATAACATAAAAACGAATAGCAGCATGTCCTACCAGCGCTGCTACATTTAGTCCAGGCACTTGGCGCTCAACCGAGTCAAGATATTCACCGAAACTGCTCCAGTCCCAGGGCAACCCAGCCATGATTGAATGTAAGGGAATGTCTTCGACCGATTCCATCATGCCAGCGAGTAATTCCTCATCCTTTGCTCGAACGGGGGCAAATGTAACTCCACAGTTGCCGGTCAAAACAGTGGTTACGCCATGCCAGCACGCAGGAGTTAGATGTGGATCCCAGGCAACTTGGGCATCTAGGTGCGTATGAAGATCAATAAACCCAGGCGTCACTACGGCACCCCTTGCATCGATTTCCCGATGGCCTGGTCCTTCGACTCTACCTATCTCACTAATGGTATCGCCATCAATTGCTAAATCGCCGATATAACTTGGATTGAGTAATCCATCAACGACACGTCCTCCTCGAATAATGATATCGTGAGCCAACTGACTATCCTCTTTGATAAGCACATTACAAACCAAAAGTAGCATTCCAAAGGTAGAAGTTGAAATCAAAAANNTTTACTAAGAGAGAATNACTATGAGTCTTGCAGACTTTTCCTTAGCCGGTAAGAAAGCATTGGTAGTCGGAGGTAGACGCAACATGGGACGAGGGTTCGCACTGGGTTTAGCCGAGGCTGGCGCCGATGTAGCNGTAACCGACTTAAACATCGAGGATGGCCGGCTTATGGCAGTTGCCAATGAAATCGCCGCGATGGGTCGAAGATCAATTGCTTTGCAGGCGAATATCGCCTCTAAGTCCAGTATCGATGAGCTAATAACTCAGGTCATGGACTATCTGGGAGGTATAGACATACTAATNAATGTGGCCGTGATGTATCACCGTCGATCTTTAACTCAACTCGATGAAGACGGCTGGGACCAGTTGACAGACGTGAATCTCAAAGGTTACTGGCTCATGCATCAAGCCGTCGCCCCTATAATGAAGGCACAACGAAGCGGAAGCATCATCAACCTTAGCTCTCGCGGCGGCCTCAAAGCACACGCCGACCAAGCTATGGGTAATTACGCCATCGTCAAAGCCGGTATCGCTATGATGACTCGGCAATACTGTCGATATCTTGGCCCCTACAACGTAAGAGTAAACGCCATCGCACCATCTCTAGTCGAATGGGAGCAGCATCCCGCCGGCGACTACTATCGAGAGAACCCCGATAAAAANCCAAAAGCNTCCAAGAAACCNCTCTCTGAACCCACTGAGCAGGAAAGATTTGAATCCTGGTCAACGGGCCCTGAAAACCTGCCCTTGGGTCGCGTCGCAACATTCAACGAAATGGCTAACGCCGCTGTCTTTCTTGCTTCTGATGCCGCAAGTTACGTGACGGGCACAGTGCTTTGTGTCGANGGAGGCTATATGGCATGAACTCAAACAANAGGCAACTAGACAAACGCGCCAAGAAATTAGGGGCTAACTGGACACTGAACCACGTAGGAATGACCGTTGCTAATCGCAATGCCACGCTCAGCCACTATCAAAACCTAGGTGTTGGCGTCAGCGTAGGGCCTCAACCTCTTTTACCACATGAGGATGGAGANGGATCGTTAATGTTTTACAGAACGCTTACGGGCGATCCTGTTACCAACACATATCGAACCGGAGGAGTGCATAATTTTACTGANGGGGAGAGTCAGATCGGAGACTGCCAACTGGAGTGTTACCCGATGCGGCCGGGGCCAGGAATATTTCTCAGCGAGTATCTTGCTCAAAAGGGGTCAGGAATAAACCATATCTGCTTTAACTCAACCACGGTGGAAGCAGACACAGAACTACTTGTCAGCAAGGGTTGTAATCTAATGTTCAACGCAACCGTTAATGGTAAAACAGTAGAAAATTATCTTGATACTCGNCTCCACGGTGACCTAATNATTTCGCTTCGCCCTCCCGCAAGTGATTGGGAGAAGGCCTGGAAGATGAACAATCTATCCCACCCTCTAGTAAACGATTGGAAGTTCAGGGGCGTTGGCATCGCTGTTTCTAATCTCGCTGAGACGATCGAGTATTACCAGTCCCTAGGGTTCCCAACCAACGCTAAAAGACAGATCGATCAACATCTAGGAAGATTTCATCAACACATTAAAGCAGGGCTAGTAACTTTTGAATTCTGCGAGCCGCATGGAAAGAACAGTCTCTGCGCTGAATCGCTAGAAAGCCGCGGTGAGGGTGTATTCGAATTGATTTTTGAAGTCTCCGACCTTAAAGCGGCGGCACACCGATTGAAAGATCATGGATTGCCATGCTGTACTGAAGCCTCACCAAAAAGTGGGCAATGTTTCGATAGTCGTGCCGAGGGAAACACTCTAATCCGCCTTATTGAAAAATAAGTCCGAGGGTATAGTGTTGTACAATGAGTGTCTGAAAGAACGCTTGGCCCAAATTAGGCTTTTTACTGTTGTCTCTATCAAGTTTTTTTAGGACTTTCGGTCGTATCCCAAATCGGTCAAATTGCTACTGTGAATGTCCCTGTCAATATCAAAAAGCAGNACCAGTAAAGTAGAAAATATCGGNAGGAAAAAGCCTATGGCCACNTGAATCCAACCAAACTGGATAATCGCCTCACCTCCATAGAGAACCGAACGGTCAACGNCCGGATCATCAAAGCCAACAATCGAAATNATGATTCCTGACACTAAAACACCGCCTGCCCCTACGAGCTTATGGACAAACGAGTTAACTGTNCCAAGCAATCCTTCCTCGCGGCGTCCCGTTCGTTGCTGAGCCTGTTCGACGATTTCCATACCCATGGAACCAATGAAGACAAAACCCAAGGCNCCCAGNGCCGCCATGCTCGCACTNTGAATTAACAGAATCCACCATAGCAAGTCAGAACCATTAGCAGGCGATAGTGACAANCCAAANCTCAAGTCTAAAAGTCGGAGAAAAACCGGTANGGGCCCTACAATAATGGTGAACATAAAAATGCCCACAGCAATATGCTTTTTATTACGCCCCTTTGCGATAGGGTGAGCNAAGGCGACAGCTCCAATAACCGCTAGCGCCTGAAAAAATGCAAAAGGCGCGATGGTTTCTGGCTTCCATTGCCACAGGTACTCGTTGTAGTAAGTACCGACCCCCTGTTCCAGACCAACAAGCAATGCATAAATACATCCAGCGAAAAACAGTACTAGCCAGGATCGATTCGCGAGNGTTTCCCTTGCCTCTCTCAGGAACACAAGGTAATTNGCGGACCTNGGCTCAGGGGCGTGNAGATTAGGTATATTTCGATGCGTACCNAGACAAGAAACNACACTCCCNACAAAGATTCCAAGACCACCCCAAAATGCTANAGTCTGATAACCTTCCCGATCAACAAACGAATCCAGAAAATATCTATTNGCGATAAAGGCTATTCCTGCACCCCCTAACCAGCCAAATGCCATCGCCCATGCTGATAATGCGTTACGTTGATCATAATCTTTCGACAATTCTGGAGCGAGCGCCCCTCTAGGCACCTCATAAAATGTCATCGAAATTCGCAGAATAACGAGAAGCACAAGTAAACGGGCGAACAATCCATGGTCAGTTATGTCNCCAGGATCACTCAGCAATAGGTAGTAGGAACCGGCGAAAGGTAATATCGCGGCATACATAAAGGGATGTCGTCTTCCCCAGCGAGAGCGAACCCGGTCGGACCAAATCCCTACAAGGGGGTCAGAAACCGCATCAAAAATAAGGGCTATCGCCATGGCCANTGCAGCGATTCCTGCATCCAGGCCTAATACCTGATTATAGTAAATGAGCAGATACGTACCCAGCAGATTGTTTTTTATTCCAATCGCTATAGAGCCACTCCCATAAAACATTTGTGTACTGAGGCTGGCTCTATGAGTTGTCATAGCTTTCTACCTATAAACTTCCAAAAAAGGGGCTCGCGGCACGCAAAAAATCCACAGGATAAACCGCTGCAACTTGCATTCCAGCTTAGATTGAACCAAATAACAACTCAAATCTTTTGAGGAGACCTAACTGACACCTAGAATCTTTCTACTCCTAGGCAGGTAGACAATAAATTCTTGATCTACGATACTTAAAGACTGCCACCTAGGCCTATATGTCATGGACAAACTGAGACTAGCCGCACTCTGTACTCTCCTTGTATGGATATTTAATATTTATGCCAGCGACAATATGCTCGAGGACCCACGTCTTATAACGGCAGCAATCGCCATCGAATTANCGGAGCAGCAGNAGCAAGAGTTTAAACAACACTTGTCGGCCTATCTTAAAAAGCTCAGCAGCGCGACGAGAAAGATAATGCAGCGAAACAACGTTACTAATCTACCTAAGCAGATTACTCGAAAGCGAAACCAACTAACACGTTCTCTCGATAAAAAAATGGAAACCCTTCTAACTNCGGACCAATACTCGCGCTATGAAGAATATAGGACTTTATTGTTAGCGAAGATGTCGGGCGCGCTCGACGGGCAAAGTAAGGAAGGAACAACTTCCTTCAGCACCATGATGGGCTCCGGNGCTCAAGGAACTTGAATTATTTCATCTAANCGCTTGATCGCACACGAGGCTGTTTTTTTTGCGATTTCTCCTACATCGTTCTGAGCAGTACTTCACCTCTTCCCAGCTACGTTCCCATTTTTTACGCCATGAAAAGGGGCGCAGACACACTACACAAACCTTCTCTGGCAAATTATTTCT
>NZNP01000105.1 GCA_002694945.1 Gammaproteobacteria bacterium | reverse complement strand
CAGTCAATTTTAGCAATTACTTACCCAGCTTCTCCGCCGAGAGAGTAAAGCAGATAGATTTGTACTTTATCGCCGAAAACTGCAGGATCGTAAGTGGTTGACGCCGCCCTAAGCAGTGATTCACCCAGCTGAGTGATGCTTAATTCCGATGATGTTGCAGTTGTCGGGCTTTTCATATTTGCCACCGCGGTGATAAAAGATCTTGCGCGCGTGCAGTGCTTTCTGAAATTTTTTCTCCACCCACTTTTCTTCTCTCTCCTTGTCGTCAGTAGTCGCGGCATCTGATTTAAATAGTCCTTAGCTGTATGGGCTGAGATTAAGTGTTTAGTTTACCCCGTTAGCTCTTTCGCAAAGCAACAACTGTGGAATGTACGCTTGTGCTTTCACCCAGGTCAGATGTTTTTGGCGTGTGGAGCAGATTAACATTGACGCCTCCCGATAACTTCGGCCATCGTCCTTTATAGGAAAAAAGTGTCCCGGGTAGACTTCGGTCATCAATTCGGCAGTTAAGTTCGATCGAGCCGGATTCGTTACTTAATATGACAAGTTCGTTATTTTTCAGCTTCAGGCGTTCTGCATCCTTTGGGTGAACGAAGACGCTGGGAGTTCCTGCGATGCTTAAAAGGTGCGAGTCATTGGCGTAGGAGTCGTTCAGCCAGTGCTCCGATGCCGGCGTCAGCAGCCGAAAGAGACCATTATCGGGAAGCGCTTCAGCGTATGGTTCGGGCACGCGGGAGATGCCGAGTTCGGCAGCATTATCAGAATCAATTTCGATCTTGCCAGATGGTGTCTCGAAGCGTAAATCGGAAAAAAAGATAAAAGGAGAATCCCCCAATTCAATGTGGCCGCGGGTTTGAAACTCGGCGAATGTCATATCTACTTTCATTTGGGCCAACATTGCTTCGATCAATGATTCATCGGATTCGAACAAAGCAGAATGATTGAGACCAAGAGCGCCGGCGATGCGTCGAAATATTTCCTGATTCGGAAGAGCCAAGCCGGGAGGCTCCGTCGCTTTACTCTGGGCGCCGAGAAGCATATGGAAGTAACCATATGTTAAATCATCGAACTCTAGAAAGCTGGCTGCCGGCAGGACGATATCGGCATAATCTGCGGTGTCAGTAGTAAAGCAGTCGACTACGACAGTGAATAGATCCTCTCTCTTCAGTGCAGAACGGAGTTTGGCTTGGTCCGCCGCGGAAGCAACGGGATTAGTATTCCAGACGAACAATGCCTGAAATTCTTTTGGCGTGCTGAGTCGTTCTGCGAAAGCCATATGACTTATAGTCTTACGAGATTTTTCGTTTAGTGCGTTGCCTTCTAACCAGTCAAAATCTAAACCAGCGACAATTGTAGCGACGTTTAAGTAGCTAATTCCGGCACCTGGTTTACCGATATTACCTGTCAGTGCTGGCAGTAACCCGATGGCACGCATTATGTTACCGCCTGTAGCTTGTCTCTGCAGACCTTGACCAGCCCAGAGCACCGAAGGACCGATGCCATAGAGTTCAGCGGCGCGCTGCAGGTCGGCTTGGCAGACACCTGTTATTGCTTCTGTTCGCGCAGGTGTAGAGCTATCAATAGTGGCATCAATGAGTTCGTAGCCGATAGTATTTTCATGTATAAATTTCTTATCGAAATAACCATTTTTCTTGAGCAGATGCAGCAGGCCAAAGGCCAGTGCGGCGTCTGCTCCTGGTTTTAGCTTTAAGTGTAGTTCAGCTTTTTCTGCCGTTTTCGTTGTGATTGGATCGACGACCACGATTGTGGCGGTTTTTTCCATAAGCATGTCGTGGGTATGCGGAGCGCTGTGGGAAGGGTTAGCTCCCCATACCAGGATACAGTTGCTATCTTTCATGGTTCTCGGATCCAAGCCCAGGACAGAGTCCCCGAACATTAGATGCCACGCAGCATGTCCCGCAGCATTGCAAATACTGTCGGGATCAACTTCTGATGCGCCAAGATAGTTAAATAGCCTGCAAGGAAAGGAACTTGCTATCAGTGAAAGTGTGCCGGAATAGTGGGTTTGCAAAATGGCGTCGGCTCGGCCTGTTTCGATTAAGGGTCCCAGTCTCATCGCGATTTCATTCAACGCAGCTTCCCAACTTATAGGTTTAAAGTCTCCTTTGCCTTTGGGACCGACGCGTTTCAAAGGTTGGCTTGTTCGTTGCTCCATATCTTGCCAGACACCGTTGTAGGCGACAGCACATTTGCTGCAGAGTTTGCCGCGCGAGGTGGGGTGATCAGGATCTCCGAGTGCCCGTATAGCAGCGGTCG
Organism: Gammaproteobacteria bacterium; assembly: GCA_002694945.1. GTDB lineage: Bacteria > Pseudomonadota > Gammaproteobacteria > Pseudomonadales > Azotimanducaceae > UBA9659. The sequence goes on along the minus strand of NZNP01000105.1, from coordinate 5,733 downwards.
TCTTCTCGACGAGAATACCGCAGCTGTCATAGCAGTCCCTTGGGCAATTTGTTTTGATTACTTGTTTTTGCACGCGCTTTCTTGTCGACTTTGATGGATGTCATCTTAGAGAAAATTGAGTGCCTTGTGTAAGCTCGGTATTAAATTTCTGATTAGATACAACCGGCAAATGGCAATAATTTACAAAAAGTATGAACAAGTCGCGAGGAAGCTTTATCCTGATGCTATTCTACTTCAGGTCGAACCTTTGGCAGGAGGTGTGTCGGCTGATGTACTTCGATTGGATCTGAGGTTAACGACCGGCGAACTAAGGTCGATAGTTATGCGCGAGCATGGGCCTTCACATTCTGGCCACTCAACTTCACTTGAATACCAGTTGCTGGAAGCTTTGTTTCGTCAAGGACTTCCTGTGCCTCAACCCCTTTGCGAGGATGCCAACTGTGAGTTAACCGACAACCCATTTGTTCTGCTGAGTTAAGTGCCGGGTGTATCTGGCTTGCCCAATGGAGCTTCTAATAGGTACCTAGATACCGCGGCCGAAATGCTGACCCTCATCCATGACTCTGCTACGAAGGATTTGCCGGAATTGCCTAATAGACTGGATCCGATGAAGCGAGCTCAACGCTTATGAGCGGAGAGGAATTAATCTGATCTCGGCAGAGACATGCAGTTTCTTCCCGACAGGTCATAACTGACCAGAGTTTCCTGGGATAAGTAGGTTATCTTTGTCTCGGCCTTTTACCCAGCCGAGTGTATCGCTACAACGGTAGCCGATGATTTTTCTAGCATTGTCGGAATACGATAGAGCGGTTTTATGATCGACTGTGACATATTGGTTCTCCTCCTGACGAACCCAGTCAACAATGTATGAGCAAAAGTAACCTGTCCTATTTGTTTGACTGGTGCTCTTGGCCGCACCATGTAGAGTCCTGGACAACCAGAGCACTACGGATCCTTTTGTCATTTCCGCCTGACAGATTTCGGCGCTTTTTGCGATCCTCTCCTCGGGCCATTGATGGCTGCCAGGAACAAGTCGTGTAGCGCCGTTTTCTTCAGTGAAGTCCGAGCCTGCCCACATGGTGGAAACGATGAACTCTGGCACACTGGCTTGACCGAGATAGGGCTGATAAATAGCATTTTCACGATGGAGGTATTGTGGCTCCTCTCTGCCAGCACCGACTTCAAGCATAATGCAGGCGCCTGCTGTATAGTGGTGGCAGTTGTGTCGTTCATCATTGGACCAGACAAGTTGAGTGCCGCCATCTTCGAGGTCCTCAATAGCCAGGCGAGGTTTAGGTCTTGAATCAGATGATTCAAACATTGGCCTTTGAGGCCTTAGTACGCGATCGACTATGGCCAAGATCGTTTCGTGCACCATTAGCTCTTCTACGAATAGCGAGCTGACGGAACAGAGCGCGCCGACGGTTCTGTTGCCTTCGGGCCAGAGATCGCTATTGCCCTTCTGCGCGGCTAGCGGGACCGCAGAGTTTATCTGTTCTTTTATCGCATCCATCAGGTCAGGTGACACTAAATCGTTAATGATGGTTCCGCCGTCTTTTATTAGCGCTGCTGCTATATCGTTATGATTTGCAGTTTTGCCGAATTCTTCTAGGTAGGCCATTATCGAATACCTTTGAGGTTTGAATCTCGCTTTATCTGCTTGGCTTTTTATTTTGAGGTCATTTTAGTACTGATTACATATCGAGCGCTAAGTGTTGTCATGATGGGATCTGAAAAGGTTTAGTTCCCAACAGAGACAACTTAGGCGCAGCTAGGGTTCGACTAATTTTTTGATTGTGTTCAGTAAGTTTCTCTCGCTCTTTAGCCATGTTACCTTAGAATCACGTGCCACCGAATTTCAATTGGCATGTAATGCTTTTGAGCGCCGAAATAATTTGAGGAGAAACTATGTCAAATCAGCCATTTGCGCCTGTGTCAGCCGAAGAGCTTGGAAAAGCCCTGGCAATACTTCGAGAAGTTCACCAAGACGAAAAATTGGCGTTTGCAACAGCTGGTTTGTGTGAACCTTCGAAGTCAGCGGTAAAGTCAGGGGAAAAGCAACCGAGGATCATTCGTTTTCAGGGTTCTGATTCCGCCCCAGATGGCGGTTTTGAGGCAGACATCGATGTAACCGCAGGGACTCTGAAGTCATTAACGCGAATCGATAGTCGGGCGCAGGGTTCATATAACTTCCTTGAACTTTTCGGTGCCGTCCACTTAACTAAATCGAATGAGGAGTGGCTTACCGCGATTAAGTCTCGGGGGATTGCTTGCGAGACGGAAGAAGATCTGGCTTTGATTCAGATCGACCCATGGCCGGCCGGTGGTTACGCCCATGGATCGATTCCTAGCGGACACAGGGCTGTTCGCTGCATAGCCTTTTTACGAGAGGATGCAACAGATAATGGTTATGCCCGCCCCATCCAAGGTTTGATTGCTCATGTTGACATGACTTCTGGTCAGGTCACTCATATTGAAGANACCGGTATTGTACCCTTACCTCCCAACCCTGGAAGATTTGATACTCCTCATCTAGAGTCCGTTCGCGAAGGATTGAAGGAGATAGCGATTACGCAACCTGACGGCCCAAGTTTTGANGTTGATGGGTATCGTGTTCGATGGCAAGGCTGGCAGTTCGATGTGTCGGTGCACCCCGTTCAGGGCTTGGTCCTGCATCAACTTTCTTTAGATGGGCGCTCGATATTATATCGGGCTGCGTTGTCTGACATGATCGTGCCGTACGGTGATAGCGATCCTATGCATAGTTGGAAACACGTNCTTGATGCCAGCGAATACAACCTTGGGGTTTTTATTAATAGCTTGAAGTTGGGTTGTGACTGTTTAGGGGAGATTCATTATTTCGACATCAATCAAGTGACATGGGAGGGCAAGATTAGGACTATTGAGAATGCCATCTGCATGCACGAAGAAGATTATGGTATCCAGTGGAAGCATCACGATGCTCAGTCCCAGACGACAGAGGTAAGACGGTCTCGGCGCCTCGTGATCAGTTCAGTATTTACTGTAGGGAACTACGATTATGGATTCTATTGGTATCTCTACTTGGACGGTACCATTCAGATGGAAGTTAAGTTAACAGGCATTGTGGGTGTAAGTGCCGTTACAGAGCAAACTCATAATCCCTCACAGGCGCCGCTGATTGCTGAAGGCCTAGCATCGCCTGTTCATCAGCATTCTTTTTGCTTTCGGCTTGATTGGGAACTTGATGGTGGTGAAAACTCTCTTTTTGAATCGAATATAGAGCCTGTCCCAGTCGATGACTCGAACCCGGAAGGAACCCAATTCCGTGCTGTCAGCTCCCACTTAACGACNGAGGAACTCGCCAAGCGTAATATCGCACCTGAACAGAGCCGAACCTGGAAAATAACCAATCNGGACTCNTTAAACGGTCTAGGTNTTCCCGTAGCTTACAAACTCTTGCCGGCNGCCTCTTCGACTTTATATGCAAGCGATGGTTCAAAAGTTGCGAAGCGTGGAGCATTTGGCAAACACCACCTGTGGGCGACGCCTTATGCCGAAGGAGAATTTGGCGCTGCGGGTTCTCATACGGTTATGCACGATGGGGAAGGTGGGTTGCCGGACCTGACCTCAGGTAATCGCGATATCTCACAATGTGACCTTGTGATGTGGCATTCGGTAACTGTAACTCATGTTCCGAGACCGGAAGATTGGCCCGTTATGCCTGTGGAGTACACAGGGTTCCATTTGATCCCAGTTGGATTTTTTGATCGTAACCCTACACTCGATCTACCGTCCCGTTGCCATGATTAACCTGGCTGATGCGTGGCGATTCGCTTTGAGGTGTAAACTGATTTGTCTAAAAAATAGGGCTTAGTGCTATTAGTGGCTCAGCTGTTAGCCTTGGTGCCTACTAGTAAGCCTCCATCGATTGGTAACACCACGCCAGTCACATAAGAGCCTGCTCGGCTAGCTAGGTAGATACAGGCGGCGCCGATGTCCTCTGGCCTACCCACTCTTCCCGAAACAGTTGCCGCCCCGACGGCCTTGCGGCCCTCCTCGGTTTCGAGTAGGCGATCCAGCATGCCTGGGAACGGGCCTGGTGCAATAGCGTTATAAGTTATATGACGTCCGCTATTACGACCATGCTTGGCGCCTTCACGCCCTGCTAGTTGTCTTGTCAGATGCGCCAGCCCTGCTTTACTCAAGCCGTAAGCCCAATCGTTATCTCCAGCTATACGAATGCCATCCACGGAGACTATGTTAATGACGCTCGCATGAGCTTCAGCTGTACCTGTTTGGCTCATTAAAGGCAGGCACTCCTTTATGAGGGCGAAAGGTGCTCGGAGGTTCACTCTAATCAAGGTGTCGAAATCGTCTATTGGAAAGTCTTCGAATTGATGAATCAAGTTTGCTATCGCCGCGTTGTTGACCAAAACATGAAGCTTGTTTTCCCTTTCCTTGATCTGTTTTGTGAGCGAGATGATATCTTCGTCTCGAGCGAGGTCTGCCTGCAGACCAATGCACTCGCCGACACCGTATTTTGATAATTCCTCTGCATCTTCGGTTAGGTCGCTTCTTGACGCTATGTAAACCCTGGCGCCGCCCGCTACGAAAGCACCAGCGATACCGCGACCGATACCTCCAGCACCGCCGGTTATTAGTACGACTTTACCGGTAACGTCAAACATATCGTTAAAGTTCATCATGATGCGTTGTCCTCTCTTGTATTGCGGATTCGCGATGTTGTTTACATTAGTTCTGCGCTAATCGTCGAACTTTTGATGTAGACTCAAGTTTACAAATGCTTCCTGCTGAAAGTACACCTGAATGGTTTTTTCGAAGCTGAAGGGTTTAGTAGAGCCGTTCTTTGCGTGAAATTGGGTCGACGCAAAGAAGCAATGTTAATACCCGGATTAGACAGTGCAGTGGTCCAGTGAGTAAAGTTGTCAATAATAAATAGTGCTGTGACTACGTTGAGTTCTTCAAGAGATTTCGGGCAAGTGCTAAGCGGATACAAAAAATCAGATGATCAAATTGAACGGGACGTTATGAAAATTCATTCGCCTGCCTGGCTGTTAAAATGCTTAACTTTAAGGGGAAACAGATCATGAATGTCTCCCGTTTGTGGCTTTTGTTGTATATATCGGTGTTCTCTAATATGAGCCTTGGCGATCTACAACAGAAAACGCTGATGGTCGATGACATTCCGAGGCAGTATCTGGTTTATCGGCCCCAGACATTAAGTGCCAATGCTCCTCTGGTTATGGTCTTCCACGGATACACTTCATCAGCTAGCCGGATCATGAATTATTCAGATATGAATGATCAGGCTGACGATAATGGCTTCATTGTCGCTTATCCGCAGGGTACCCGAGATCTAGACGGCAATCGCTTTTTCAATGTTGAGTATTCCTTACCAGGTCACCAGCAAAGCGAGGTGGACGATATCTTGTTCGTCCGATTGTTAGTCGCTAAATTAATAGAAACCTTCGACATTGATCCACATTCAGTCTTTGCTACAGGAATGTCTAATGGTGGTGAGATGGCTTATCTTTTAGCGTGTCAGGCCTCCGATCTGTTCGCTGGAATCGCGTCGGTAGCGGGTACCATGATGGATACTTGGGCGATCGATTGTAACCCTGAGAGCCTAATGCCGGTTCTTTCGATACATGGTACTCATGACGAAATCACCTGGTTTGGAGGGGATCCAGAGGATAGCGGCGGTTGGGGTGCCTACCGATCACAGCAGGA
>NZNP01000104.1 GCA_002694945.1 Gammaproteobacteria bacterium | reverse complement strand
GCCTTATATTCGGGGGCCTCGCCATATCGCTGCCAGACCTTAAACTCGTGACCAGCTAAAGCGACCTCACTTAGTGTTTTATCGATATCGTCGACCCAGTATGCAAGGTGCTGAAGCCCTCCATTTGGATTCGACTGAAGATAATCCTTGTAGATAGATGGACTGGTGCCCTTTGGGGTGATTACCTCTATTTGCTGGTCACCACAATATGCGAAGCCGGCGCGCATATCTGCGAAGATTTGTTCGCCATCATATACGCCAGACATGCCCTTAATGTCCGCAATGAAAAAAGGGCCAATACCCCTCGCCAGCCAATGTTCGATGGCAGCTTCGATATCGGGTACGACATACCCCTGTTGGACTACAGGCCCGAATAGTTTGCTCATTCAACCGTATCCAGCTCTCTTTGTTGGAATGCGACCGCGCATATTTTCCTCTTTCAATACCGATGCTTGATCGTTCATCGCTGTAATTTTATCCTTTAGGTTTCTGCATTAGTCGATGCTACGCATTCGATCTCATTATGAAATGTTTAGTGAGTGTTTTTAGTGTGGCTCGCTCCAGCGGACAAGTGTCCATTGCCAACCTGTTGCAAGCTATGCACTAATCATTTCGTTTCAAGCGATCCTTGCGCTGGTTACTCGAACAGCTCGCCTCCGCACGCTGAGGCGGTTGTGCCATATTTTTCGAATGCCTTGATAACATTGGCGCCGGTTCGCCAGCGATGTACTTCATCAGGTCCATCTACCAGCCGTTGTGATCGGATACCGGTGTACCATCTAGCAAGTGGTGTGTCGTGGCTGTAGCCCAATGCGCCGTGTAGTTGAATGGCCGTGTCGACGACCTGATGTACCATGTTAGCCAGGAAAACTTTGGCTATTCCATTTTCCTGTCGCAGGTCCATGCCTTTTTCGGCTTTGTAGGCGATATGCAACAGCATTAGTCTCGCCTTGTAAATTTCTGCGGCACAGTCAGCCATCATCCACCTCACACCCTGGCGGTCAGCTAGGCGTTTGCCGAAAGTCTCGCGTTTAGAAACATGTTCGGCGGCCAAATCAAGGGCACGCTGTGCCATAGCTACGTTGTGCATTCCGTGACGCAGGCGCCCATAAGCCAATCGATGCTGCCCCATGTTAAATCCCTGACCTCGGCCTCCGAGAATGTTCTCGCGAGGTACCCGGAGGTTTTCTATGTTGATCTCAGAATGTGAGCCGCCTAACTTTAGACCGAGATCTGTGTGAGGTTGCATGGTCTCAATATTTCTTAGAATTTGATAACCAGGGTTTGGAAGCTCTACAATGAATGTAGAATACTGTTCGTGTCGCGGTGAATCTGGATCTGTCTTTGCCATTACAACTGCTATGTCCGCGACACTTGCCGATGAGCTGAACCATTTTTCGCCATTTAAGACCCACTCGTCACCATCGAGTTCTGCTTTGGTTTGCATTCCGGTTGCGTCTGCACCAGCAGCTTTTTCTGTCATGGAATAACAGATGCGTTTTTCTCCATTTAGCAACGGTTTCAAGAATCGCTCTTTTTGATCCTCTGTTCCATGTTCAAGCAATGTCAGCATGGTGGCATCATCGGGACCTTGAGTATTGAGTGCTTGCGCACCGAGGAAACTTTCTCCAAGTTCCATTTGGACGAGGGCGTTTGCGAGTGGACGTAGTCCCATTCCTCCATGCTCTTCAGGGACGAAAGGGCACCATAGTCCTTGTGAGCGTGCTTTACCTCTTAACTCGTCGCGGACCTCTTCAAAATTATCGGCAGTGCAACGTTCTTCGGCCGGGATGCATTCATCCTGTACGAATTTTCTTACCTTATCGCGTATCGAACGGGTTTCTGCTGGAATTTCAAAATCGATCATGTGTTTCTCCTCATCTCAATGCATGGACTATAGAGCAAGTCGTTACCACCAATCCACCTTTCTGACATTGCATCTTGTGGCTATCTGATTGCTTGTCGAACTTATGAAGTTTTTCTGTTGCCCCGGAGTAAGTTTCTCATCGCGTAAGACATAGATTTCTTTAGACTCGATTATCGTACCTATCCTATTAAGCCATTGGATTTCGAGAGTTACGTAGCGTAGATCGGTGTTACCTATATTTTCAATATAACCTTCGGCTAACGTTTTCTCATCGGTTTGTATTCGGCGACAACTGTTAATGCGCGCCTTAACCTGAGTGCTTCGCAGCGTGGTTTGCTCTTTAGGCGGCGTGTTGCTATTAACTTGAGATGTGGGCGCTGTCGTTTGTGAACGATAGGCTAGTATGCTGATGACAGCGATTACTATTAATGTAGTGATCCACGTGAGGAGGTGGTTGGACATAGTAAATAAACGAGTTCAAAAACTATGCAGGGCCTTGAGGGAGTTTGGCTTGTGTCTGTAGGAGTTGAAAGTACGGGCCGAGCGAGGGCTCGACCCGTTTTTTCAAGTTACTTATGCATTTTCTGACGAATCGTTGACTGCTAAGTGCCAAATTACAAGCCCGAAAAGGATTTTGTTAACAAAATCAGCAAGGTTATAGACAATATTTAAGGTGCTTGAATCAACGCCGCCGGCCAAGTAACCCAGGACATAACCTAGAGGGTAAATAGCCCATCCGACTAGGACAATCAACCTCATCGCATTGAAGGCGGACATTACTGCGCCTCCTGCCGTCTTGGCTGCCGAGCTAGCTGCTCCCGCAAAAATCTCGTAGATAATAACAGCCCATCCGACCATGCCGAGCACAAAGGCTAGGGTCACGTCCATCAGGCCAGCTTCGCCTAGATACCCAAAGAGTAGCATTGCTATGGTTCCAACGAGCAAGCGTAAAAAGGATGAGGAACCGATAGCAGCTCCTGCTGCGACCAGGATGATGTAAAATTCAATCATCTGTAACGGCACGGTAATCAACCAATCGATGTACCGGTAAATGTTAGGAGTGGCTTCTTTTACGACCCAGAAGTCGCGCATGTAATCGTAGTGCACCGCTGCTACGAGAGTGACGAGGCCTACAACTAGCAGTGAGAGGCGCCACTTTTTCTTAACNAATGCNCCTTCGTATAGAAAAAANACTGTGGCNGCAATCATACCGATCGAGACNAGCCAAAAACTGACNCCAACGTANTCAGCGCTATCAAGGAAAAGTTTTTCCATTACTACCCCCTTTATTAGGNTTAAATCTGTTATTACCTACTAGGGCCCCTTTATACGAGAAAATGCCCCCGTAGTTCAATGTTTTTTAACTCGATTTTTGTAGCGATTACTCGGGTGAATGCGATAATTTACCCNTTCCAGAATGGTAGACTTTCATGAAANGGCTTTTTTTGTCGCATCGTGAANGAAAATNAGTAGTTGAGANTGCTTTTCAGTATGAAAAAGCNTTCGATTGTNAGTTAGGGTAAANAGGACGTTGAAAAAACGGATAGCAGTTGTCGGTAGTGGCATATCTGGATTGACCGCAGCTTATTACCTGCGTCGTAACTATGATGTCGCACTATTTGAAGCTGAAGATAGAATTGGCGGACATAGCCACACGCATGAACTTGAGATATATGAAAACCGATTAAACGTGGACTCGGGGTTTATTGTATTTAACGATCGGACTTATCCCAATTTCATCAAACTACTAGATTCCTTAGATGTTCAAGCAACGCCGACCGAAATGAGCTTTAGTGTTAGCGGAAGAGATTTCGAATACAACGGGCACAACCTCAATACTCTCTTCGCAGATAGAACGAACATAGTCCGACCTGCTTTCCTGAGGATGATCAAAGATATACTTCGGTTTAATCGCGAGGCTAGAAAAATCAGCGGTACGGACTTATTGTTAGATACTGGCTCCTATCTTAAAAAGCACCAATACGGAGAGGAATTCTGTAATCGATACCTCTTGCCGATGGCAGCAGCTATCTGGTCGACCGGTACAAATTTAATAACGGAATTTCCTATAAGTGCCCTAGTCTCTTTTTTTGATCATCATGGTTTGCTCGATTTGCGGAATCGACCGCAGTGGCGTGTGGTCAAAGGCGGATCGGTTGCTTACGTTAGAAAAATTGTCGCTGAGCTCCCAGACGTTAGGAGCTCAACCCCGGTCATCCGCTTGGAAAGGAAGGAACATTCAGTCCAAGTGGTGACGCCAGATACCACTGAGTCATTTGATTATGTTGTTATCGCCGTGCACAGTCCCGAGGCTTTAGAAATGTTGGAGGATCCGAGCCCGGAGGAGCAAGGTGTTTTGAGTTTAATGAAGTTCACTTCAAACGAGGCAAAGTTGCACACGGACGATCGAATTATGCCGCGCCGTCCGCTAGCTTGGGCTAGTTGGAACTACCACCTTAATCGGGATTCTGGACAAGCAGCTTTGACTTATTTCATGAACCGTCTCCAGCACCTTCCCCCAGAAACTCCGTTGTTCGTGACCTTGAATGACCCCGGAGTTATCAGTGATGACAAGGTTCTTTCCGTTATGCATTACGAACATCCGTTTTACGACAAAGACATGTTGATTGCGCAGAAAGCGTGGGGTCAAATTTCGGGAAAGCATCGCACATACTACGCCGGAGCATATTGGCGAAATGGCTTCCATGAAGATGGTGTCGTAAGTGCTTTACGAGTCTGCGAACAGTTAGGTGTTGAAGTATGTTGAGTCGATTTTATGTTGGAAAGGTGGCTCATCATCGAGGTGAGCCCTTTCACGGGTTCGATTATCGTGTTTGTTATGCNTGGATTGATCTCGATGAGATTGATGAGTTTTGTGCCTCGAGTTCTCTTATTTCTCAAGAAAGGATTAACCTATTCTCGTTCTACAGAGAGGATTATTTGCCCGGCGAGGGTTCCTTATTGGAAAAAGTTAGGATCATCGTGAGCGAAAAAACTGGTGTGCCTTATTCAGGCAAAGTGTTCGCGCTCACAACTCTNCGGCAACTGGGTGTCAGCATGAACCCCATAAGCCTTTTTTATTGTTACCCAGAGGCAGAAGGAGCTGTAGGTTACGTTGTGGTTGAAGTGCACAATACGCCGTGGGGCGAGCGCCACGTATATGTTCTAACCTGGCATCAAAGTGCTTCGTCTGTTGTTCATCCTAAAGAGTTACACGTGTCCCCGTTTATGCCGATGACATTAGATTATGAATTTGATCTGCCTGCTCCCGACCAAGAGATACTAGTTGGGATCAATGTCCTCAACTCCGGTAAACCTAAATTTAGTGCGTCACTAGATTTACAAGTCGTGCCTCTAACTTCCACGATGGTCAGTAAGATTCTGTTCGCATATGGTTGGCAACCCCTGATGACTGCTGCAAGAATCTATTATCAGGCGTTTCGTTTGTGGTTAAAGAAGGCNCGTTTTTACCCTCATCCGAGCCGACGGGCCTCCACGTCTCATCATTCAAGTAAAGGAATTTTATGAAGGAAAGTGTGGTACCTGGCCATTCGCCGAAGGCAGTTGATTCAAAGTGCAGTTCAGGAGACTTTCTAACACGATTGGCGTTCAAGTTGTTTAGCCAAATTAAGATCGGGACTCTCACCCTGATTGATGTAGGCAGCAGCCAGAAGTTCGGTCAATGCGAAAATGGCTTGCACTGTACTGTCACAGTTCACGACCGAAGCATGTTTCACAAAATCATGCGCGGCGGAGCTGTCGGGGCTGCAGAAGCATATATGGATGGTGATTGGACGACGGATGACCTTACCGGCGTGATTCGTTTGTTCCTGCAGAACAGGCAAGTATTGGAAGAAATGCAGGGTAAAATGTCCTGGCTCAGCAAGCTTGGATTAAAATTTTTCCATAGGGTGCGTCGCGATACGTTGGCTGGTAGCCGAAAAAACATCGCTGAACACTATGATCTTGGCAACGAGTTTTTTCGGCTGTTCCTCGATCCGACCATGATGTACTCGTCGGGCGTATTTACAAGTTGTTCCGATACGATGGAACAGGCTTCCATTAATAAAATGGCAATTATTTGTAAAAAGCTAGAGCTAACCAAAGACGACCATCTTGTCGAAATCGGTACCGGCTGGGGTGGCCTTGCGATTTACGCAGCTCAAAAATACGGTTGTCGAGTAACTACCACTACCATTTCAAACGAGCAATATGTGCATGCTCTAGCCATGGTAAAAGAAGCAGGGCTTGTCGATCAAATTACAGTGTTAAAGCAGGACTATCGTGAACTCTCTGGTTCTTACGATAAATTGGTCTCGGTCGAGATGATTGAGGCCGTAGGCCTCGATCACATGCCTACTTACCTGCAGAAGTGTGCGTCGTTGTTGAAACCAAATGGGACGATGTTGCTCCAGTCGATAACCATAGCGGATCAGCACTATGATATGGCCAGTCGGTCAGTAGACTTCATTCAACGTTATATATTCCCTGGCGGTGCTTTACCCTCAGTTACCTCTCTAATAACAGAGGCTACACGCTCAACTGATTTGCGCAGCTATGGTTTAGAGGACTTAACGGAACACTATGCCATGACATTGCATATGTGGCGTGAAGCATTTTGGGCCGCTGTCCCGCAAATTCGCGAATTAGGATTTGATGATCATTTTATAAGAATGTGGGATTACTACTTAGCATACTGCGAGGGGGGGTTCATGGAGAGGGCGATTGGCTGTACGCATCTACAGTTCCACAAGCCCAAGTATCGGCGAGACTTAGTATGAAAGCAGCCATTGCTATTGCGGAAGCAGGTTTGGTTCCCGACTTTATAACACGTCAGGGAATTAGAATGCTGCTCAGAAGTCGCCTGAAGAATCAGGCTAATTCGGATCTCGCTGATCTGGTTCGCCAGATGAGCGAGGGGCCTTTAGCGGTCCAAACAGATTCAGCCAATGATCAGCACTATGAGGTGCCCGCCGGTTTTTTCAAGTTAATGCTCGGGCAACGGTTGAAGTATAGCTGCAGTCTGTATGAACAAGAATCTTTGCCTCTTGATACAGCTGAGTTGGCAATGCTCAATCTGACCGCCGATAGAGCCGGGCTGGCAAACGGAATGGACATTCTTGAATTGGGATGTGGTTGGGGTTCATTGACGCTTCATATGGCCCAGCGTTATCCAGATAGCCGGATAGTTGCCGTCAGTAATTCTAATAGTCAACGTGAGTTCATTGAAGCCAGGGCCAGAGAGCAAGGGTTGACTAATATCGAGGTCATTACTACCGATATTAACGAGTTTGAGACAACGCTAACCTTTGATAGGGTAGTATCGATAGAGATGTTTGAACACCTGCGTAACTACGGTCGTTTGTTCGAGCTGACAGCAAGTTGGTTGAAAGCGGATGGACGATTGTTTTTCCATATTTTCTGTCATCGGGATTCGCCGTACTTTTTTAGTAACGAATCGGATAGTGATTGGATGGCGAGACATTTCTTTACTGGGGGCACCATGCCCTCATGGGATTTGCCTCTAAAGTTCGAGGAGCATCTTGTTCTTGATGATAGGTGGCAGGTTAATGGCAAGCATTATGCGCTGACCTGCCGAGACTGGTTGCAGAATCTCGATAGGTTGCGCAGCGCGGTCTTACAGGATTTAAAAACTGAGGACAACCCCGAGCCGATCAAACGTCAATACCACCGTTGGCGTATGTTCGTGATGGCGTGTCAGGAACTCTTCGCTTGGAACAATGGGGAAGAATGGTTCGTTGGTCACTACCTTATGAAACTTAGGCCCAGCGAGGCTTCACCTCCCTAACATTAAAACCACTCTTTGATCACACGCCTTAGTAATTTACCGGTTTCATTGTAAGGTAACTCATCGACGAAACGCACGATTTCCGGGACTCTCGATGAACGAAGGTGATCCCGAATAAGAGAGCAGATCGCATCGTCAGAAACCTCGTGACCACTATTCAAGACCACGGCGAGACCCACTGTTTCGCCCCATTCTTCGGAGGGTATTCCCACAGCGGCAGCATCTTTAATAGCAGGATGCTCATGTAAGAGGTCCTCGATTTCCCCTGGAGACATGTTCTCGCCGCCCCTGACGATGACGTCATCCGCGCGACCAGAAAGGAAAAGATAGCCCTCATTATCGAGGTAACCTGCGTCTCTAGTTGGAAACCATCCTTCATTGTCCAGGACGCTGCGTCCCTCATACTCACCAGAGACTTGTGGACCCCGAACATAGATCTCTCCAGGTTCATTTGCCTCGAGAGGCTTGCCCTCTTCGTCACGAATTTCGATCTCAACAGACGGCAACGCCTTTCCGACCGATCCAAGGCGCGCCTTGACTGATTCATTGTCCGAGCTATGGGCATCGCGGTGATCGTCCGGTCCAAGTAATGTTATCGTTGAGCTAGTCTCGGTAAGACCGTAAGCATTAGTAAAACTAACATCGGGGAATCGGCTCAAGGCTTTCTGGATAACCGGCACAGGCATTTTCCCNCCGCCATANGCAATGGACTGCAGAGACTCCAGGGTTTGATTTTCGTTAAGTTCTTCGATTATCCGTGTCAACATGGTTGGCACTAGAAAGGCACTTGTAACTGAATGATCTTGGCAGAGTTTCAGCCACTCGCTGGCGTTGAAATTTGGTAGCTGAACTACCTGTCGGCAGGCATAAATATTGCTCATTACGGCCGAGATGCCCGCGATATGATAAGGTGGTACCGAAACGAGCGCAGCTTCTTCTTCCATAGCTCCCATAAACTCGACTGAGCCTAGAATGTATGAAACCAGATGTTCGTGTCTCAGTAGNGCTGCCTTTGGGGNCCCTGTNGTNCCGCTTGTAAACAGCTGGACAGCAACNTCGTTAGGGTCAACGTCCTTGAAGTAATCGCTGTGTTCTGCTTTAAGGCACTTGTGAAGGAAGTCGTTGGACTCCTCTACAATCCAGTCTTCAAAGTCATAATTATCATCGCGCTTCCCAGTAATTAGATAAGCAGGGCTAATTCTTTCAAAGAGTGGCAGNAGCTGCTCTTTACTGAGCCTATAGTTCAGGGGCACGTAGGGTATGCCGGCCATTGCGGCTCCCATGAGTGCAATTGGTACTGCCGGGCTTGATTCATCCAGCAGGGATACATACTGACAGCCTGTCTTTTCGAAAATCTGCGCCGCGTGCTTTGCGGCATTGAACAACTGCCCGTAAGTGTAGTTGTTACCGTTATGCGTGACCGCAGGCCGATCTGGACAGGCATCTGCTGCCATTTGAAGAAATAGCGAAATGTTCATGATTAATCCGACGAAGGCAGCTTCTTTGTGTCCTTAGTCATAAGCTCTTCGCCATCGTAATATAGTGATCCATCNCCNCTCTTCACGCAAAGGACCTCAACCGATTCCTCCTGGTTAACGTAGCGCTTGCCTATCAGNCAACCGTGCATCTTGTCCTCNGCGCCGTCNGTACGCTCAGGTGCNTCACCAAGGGCCACGCCGCCGCAAGTCAAATCGTCGCTGGAGCCGGCTTTGATGACCATAATTTCGGCATCACACACAGCACTTTTTAGTCTTGTTCCAGGTTTGAGCATTACTCTAGTTCCCTCGTTATTGGCGCAAGCGCCTGGTTGTTGAAAACAGGAATTGTCGCAGAACTGCGGCCAGCAAAAAAGTCGCTATTCGATAACCGTTAAGGCTTGTTCTGGAACCACGGTATTTTCGATGTGGCCGAGCTTTTCAATCTCNACACGAACGATGTCGCCGGCTTTCATAAAGGAGGGNGGTTGCATGGCCACGCCAACGCCTCCGGGTGTTCCCATGAATANGATGTCACCGACATCGAGCACNTAAGCCTGGGTTAGGTGCTCAATAGCGTCAAAGCAATCAAAAATGAGNTGCTTCGTGTTTGATTGTTGTTTGATNTCCCCGTTTACTANACATTTGATATCCAGACTGTGGGGGTNNCCAACCTCATCGGGAGTTACCAGCCAAGGACCNGTGGGACCATGGGTATCGAAGGATTTACCAATTTGGAAAGTCGGCGATCTTAACTGCCAATCGCGAACACTGANATCGTTGCCGCAAAAATAGCCAGCTATTACTTCATGGGCCCGATNCCGAGGGACATGCTTGCANCGNCTACCAATAACAAGACATAGCTCAGCTTCATANTCCAGNTTGTCGGANACTGNGGGTAGGTTAATGTTCGCGAAAGGTCCGTTGATGCAGTTGTGCTGCTTGTTGAACCACATCTGATGTTCGGGTTTGTCCATTCGTGATTCTTCAACATGATCANCGTAGTTCAAACCNATCGCCAGAATTTTACCTGGATTTGTGANNGGTGCCTGTAAGTTGATTTCGGTCATTGATACGTGCACGGCATCGGCGGATAGATTCTCTAATTCTACGACGTTAACCCCGCCTTGAATGACGTCTTTCATGTCGCCGGTAATGCCCACTGTCGACAAGTCAAGAATTGTATTTTCCTTAACAACTCCAACACGTGGAGAGGGATTCTCATTGGTTGTAAACGTCGCTAATTTCATCGGGTTTTCCTCCGTTTAACTGGCTTTAAGCATACCTAAATCTGGTAGAAGTTTGTGCGCGAGTTTTAAAGCTTCATCTTTGATAAGTCGGAGACAGCTCTGAAATTAGTGCGCCCTCTAGAGGATTTTTTCGCTGCGCTCTAGGTTCATTGCCTCAGGCAGTCATAAATCGGCATAAAGTAACAACACTGCGATGGAAGGCGTTAAGATGACGCAATGTCGAACTATGATGTGGCTCTTATCGGTCTTGGGCCAGTTGGTTGCGCTGCGGCTATCTTATTTGCTGAAGCCGGCCTTAAGGTTGTTGCTTTTGAGCGCGATACCGAAGTATACCGGCTACCGAGAGCGGTTAACCTGGACGGTGAAATTATCCGGGCCTTTCAGAGCAGTGGCCGAGGCAAAGCCGTAGAGGCGTTGATGCAGCCGGTTAGACCAGGTGATCGTGCAGGGTTTGCGAATTCTATGCGTCAGTGGATGTTTGGAGTTGAGGCAAGCAGTTTCGGCAGCAATGGTTGGCAGCCCATGTCCATGTTNGATCAGCCCGAATTTGAAAATTATCTCCGNCAACAGGCAGTCACTCATCCCCTGGTTACNGCCTATGTAGGCGTCGATGTTCACAACGCGCGAAGCGATGATGACGGTGTCTCGATTNCTTACGGCGACGATGAAGTTGTTGTTGTCAGGTATGCTGTCGCGTGCGATGGCGCAGCGAGCGAGACTCGAAAAGCGCTGGGGATTGATTGGCTGGATCTTGGTTACGATCACGACTGGTTGGTCGTCGATGTAACGACAAAAAAACGACACACCCTTGGGAATGATACCCTGCAGGTCTGTGATCCTGATCGAATATCGACCTATGTCTGNACCAAAGATCCTTNTCGTCGATGGGAGTTCAAACTTCTTCCCGGGGAAACAGCTGAACAGATGCTTGAGACAGAAACGATCATGTCATTGATTGATCCCTGGACACCTCGCGACACCTATGAGATCCGGCGGGCCGCTGTCTACCAGTTTCACGCAGCCATCGCTGCCAAGTGGCGCGATGGCAACATCTTTATTGCGGGTGATGCCGCTCATCAGACACCCCCATTTTTGGGTCAGGGAATGAACATTGGTATGCGCGACGTTATTAATCTCGCGTGGAAATTACCGATGGTTGTTAGGGGGCAGGCGCGAGACGCGTTGCTAGATACTTATTATAGTGAGCGTAATGCTCATGCTCATGATCTAGTTGAGTGGGCTGTCGAAATTGGAAAATTGATGGAACATCTAGCTGAAGTTGAGCGCTGCCAGCGAAGCGGGTTAGCTTTGCCAGAGGAACAGACTCGCTTGAAGTCATCGGGTTATGGGCAGGGCCGAGAGCAGCCGCCAATTCGAGAAGGCGCTGTCGTGCTCGATCAGGTTGGTGGCCAAGGTTCTNCGGGCTACTTGTTTTCGCAGCCGATCGTTGAAAATGCTTCCGGTAAGCATTTCCGACTAGATGAGCTGCTAGGTGCTGGTATTGCGATCGTTACCAGTTCTGCAAGGATGCCAGTTCTAGCCAATGATACCCAAGCAGTAGTTGATCNACTTGGGATATCGATGGTAAGTATAAGCAAGCTCTCNGCCGTCANAGGACACTTCGATCGCTTGTTCGAGCAATATGAAACCGCAATTGTGCGGCCGGATCGAATTGTTTTTGGACACACGACGGATAAACTGTCTCTGGACGANCTAATTCGCCAACTGGCTCGGAAACTACACATTATCGCTTAGCTGCGAGGAGGAACTATTCATGCAACTGAAATGGTCTCATACCGTATTAAATGCTATTGATAAAGATAGGTTACTTGAGTTCTATACGGAGGCACTGGGTTTCTCCATTGTAGATCGTGGTCCCCTTGTGCCTGGTTCTCCTCAGGAAATTGTCTTTATGAGCCAGCAGGAGGGCGAACATCACCAATTAGCTGTCGTCAACGGGAGGAAGGAAAGTGAGGCAGGGGCGTCGCTCAATCACATGGCGTTCCGTGTGGATTCATTTGAGGAAGTTAAGGAATTGCACGCCAGCTTGTCAGCGAAAGATGTCAATATTCTGCCGCTGTCGCATGGCAATACGCTGTCGCTATACTTTGGCGACCCTGAGGGCAATGGTATTGAGGTTTTTTGGGATACTCCATGGCATGTAGACCAACCCCAAGCTAAGGTTTGGGACACTGAATTGGATGAGACAGCAGCGTTGGCCTGGGTAGAAGAAAACTTCAGAGATGAACCGTCTTTCGTGCCTCGCGATAGTGCTCAGGGAACCTTCGTCAACCGACCTTAACTATGCTTGCCGATATCCCATGTTGCTAGATTCTCTGAGGCGAAACTGACTGGCGCATCTTCTAAGGTGCTTGCCATGGTGTCATTCCAACGGTTCAGATAACCGAATAGTGAAATTACTGCTACAATTTCGACACTTTCGCGAGCTGTAAAGTGTTTGTTTAACTCAGCCATGTGATCAGGGCTTACAGCGTTTGGTACCAAGCCAGCATGGAGAGCGACTCTCAAAGCGGCACGCTCCGCTTCATCGAAAAGGTCGCTGCTTTCGAATTCGAAAGCAGCTTTGATTTTTTCGATGCTGACGCCNCGTTTCGCGGCGCTGTGTGACGTGTGGGCTTGNCAGTAGCGACAACCGGCNNCGTTACTGATNACAAAAGCGATNAGNTGNTTTAATCCTGGNTCAANCTCCCCATTNTTCAGTACATTNCCCGCAAAAGCGCCAAAAGTCTGCAGGAGTTCNGGCCAATGAGCCATAGTCAGCATACTCGTNGGCACAAANCCCATACTNGNTTCCACCATATTGAAGATTGGTTCCATGTCAGGCANNTCTTCTCGTGTCTTGGGTGTGACGAGTGTCATGTTGTACCTTATTTGTGATTGAATGTTGCCGTCAGGATACCCAGAGCAAGTCGAGGCGTACAGAGTTCTGGTACCTGTTGGCAATAGTAATTTGTAACGGATGTGTCTTTTTATGGGTTTAAGAAGAAGATTACCGGGTAC
This sequence comes from Gammaproteobacteria bacterium, assembly GCA_002694945.1. Classification (GTDB taxonomy): domain Bacteria; phylum Pseudomonadota; class Gammaproteobacteria; order Pseudomonadales; family Azotimanducaceae; genus UBA9659. Next base: position 619 of record NZNP01000104.1, on the reverse strand, counting down.
ACCGGAACCAGATGTAATGCTACCTGGCTCCAATGGTATAAAAATAGCTGCCGACTACTGGGGTCGTGAGTGTGACCCTTTGGTGCTGCTCTTACATGGCGGTGGTCAGACGCGTCATGCTTGGAAAGGTACGGGAGAAGCTCTAGCAGAGGCTGGGTTTCGCGCCTTTAGTCTCGATGCTCGCGGCCATGGCGACTCTGATTGGTCGCCTGACGGCGATTATGAACAGGACGGCATGGTAGATGATTTGGCTGCGGTCGTTGAGTGCCTGGGCGATCCTAACCCTGTTCTGGTTGGAGCTTCGATGGGTGGTGGTGTCAGCCTGTGTTCGATTGGTGATGGTAAGGTTAATGCACGAGCCCTCATATTGGTTGATATGGCACCAAGGATTGAGGCTGAGGGCGCACAGAAAATTTTGGCGTTTATGCGCCAGAATCCTGATGGTTTCGATTCACTAGAGCAGGTGGCTGATGCAGTAGCCTCTTATCAACCGCATCGAAAACGACCGAGACAATTGGACGGACTAAAGAAAAATGTTCGGTTAGATGAAAATGATCGGCTGCGCTGGCATTGGGATCCTGATTGGATCGGTGATCGGCCCTTCGTGGAGGTGGATACC